>CAKJZE010000062.1 GCA_918285425.1 Clostridiales bacterium | reverse complement strand
CGCAACTGATATGCCTCTTGGTCGTCTTGCAAGTCAAGTGGCTTCTATTCTTCGCGGAAAAAATAAGCCAGAGTTCACTCCAAGTGTTGACGCAGGGGATCATGTTATCGTTATAAACTCTGATAAAGTGGTTTTAACTGGTAAAAAGGCAGAACAAAAATTCTATAGATACCACACTCTCTATGTTGGCGGTCTTAAAGAAGTTCAATATAGTGATATGCTTAAAAATAAATCTGACCAAACAGTTACACTTGCTGTTAAAGGAATGCTTCCAAAAAACCGTATTGGCAGACAAATGATCAAAAAATTAAGAGTTTATAAGGATGCAAACCATGGGCATGAAGCTCAGAAACCAGAACTTATAACACTTGCAGGTAAAAGGTAGGATTAAATATGGCAAAGAAAGCAGTTAGTAAAGCAAAAGAACAAATTTGGGGAACCGGAAGAAGAAAAAAAGCAATCGCACGTGTTCGTATCATGCCAGGTGAGGGTAATATTGTTGTAAACAAGCAATCAGTTGAAGAATATTTCAAACTTGATACTCTTATTGCCATTGTAAAACAACCTCTTGTGCTTGTTGACGCTGAAAAGAAATTTGACGTTATGGTAAATGTTTATGGCGGCGGACTTACTGGTCAAGCTGGCGCAGTTCGTCATGGTATTGCAAGAGCTCTTGTTCTTACAAACGAAGCTTATAAAGCTGACATCAAAGCAGCAGGTTTCTTAACTCGTGATCCAAGAATGAAAGAGCGTAAGAAATATGGTTTGAAGAAGGCGCGTAAGGCTCCACAATTCTCTAAGAGATAAGCCGAAAAATGGCCCTTATACTTGTTACTAAAAAATTTCCACACAGTTACGTATGTAAATACGCGCCTGCGTGGAAATTTTTTATTGCCTCGTCTAATCATCATTTTTTGTATTTTCACAAATATTGTTTCAAAATCTGAAATTTATGCTATAATAACATTGTATGGAACTAAGTATCAGTGAGAAAATAAGAGAAAAAGTAAAATTGCTGCCGGCAAAGCCAGGGGTGTATATTATGCATGCAGCTGATGGCACGGTAATTTATGTTGGCAAAGCAAAAGTGCTGAAAAACAGGGTCAAGAGCTATTTTGATGGCAGCCAAAAGACTGTTAAGACCTATGCGCTTGTTTCAAACGTTGATGACTTTGAATATATCATCACCAACAGCGAACTTGATGCGTTTTCTCTTGAAAGCAACCTTATAAAAAAATATAAACCACACTATAACATACTGCTTAAAGATGACAAGTCTTTTCCTTATATTCGTATCAATCTTAAAGAGAGATTTCCGCGTGTTACAGTTGCAAGAAGACCAAAAAAAGATGGAAGTTTGTTGTTTGGGCCATATGTGACGGGTATTCGCATTGGCGAGATGATGTCACTGATAAAGTGGGCATATCCGGTGCGCTGGTGCAACAAAAATTTCGATGACGGCAAAGTGATTGCACGTCCGTGTCTGCATGGGCAAATGGGGGACTGCCTTGCCCCTTGTGCCTTTAAAGAAAGGGAAGTGGAATATAACAAAACAATTCGTAAAGTTATCAATTTTCTTAATGGCGACACAAAAGATATAAAAAAGCAGCTTACAGAAAAAATGAATAAGTATTCTGCAGAAATGAAGTATGAAGAGGCGCTTGAAATTCGCAATCTGCTTGAAGCGGTTGAAGTTATGGATAGCAGCCTTATCACAAGCCTTACAACAGAAAGCGATATTGATGTGTTTGCGCTATGCCAAGGTGAAGATATCGCCGACATCAATGTTATGAAGGTGCGTGCAGGCAAAAACGTTGGACAGTTTAACTATCCAATTGAAGATGCGGTTGGGGAAAAACATGAACTTTTGGCAAGCTTCATTGCGAATTTTTACCAAGATGGAAGCGAGCTTCCACGTGAAATCTTGCTTGAAAGTTTTATGCAAGACAGCAAGGACTTACTTGAAAATTTTATCCGTGATAAATTTGGCAAAAAAGTCAATGTGCTTTATCCTGTGCGTGGTGTGAAAAAACAGCTTCTTGACAGCACAACTGCAAATGCTGAAGAGTATGTCACAAACAGTCGTGACCGCTTTATAAGACACAAAAAACTTACTACTGATGCACTTGAAGAACTTTGCCAGATAACTGGACTTTCAAGGATTAATCGTATTGAGGGCTATGATATTTCAAACATCAGCGGAACTGACAGCGTTGCAAGTATGGTTGTATTTGAAGGCGGGGAGCCTGACAAATCACAGTACCGCAAATTCAAGATCAAGACAGTTGAGGGCGCAGACGATTTTGCAAGCATGTATGAAACACTCTATCGCAGGGTTCGTGATCTTGTGGAGTGCAAAGAGGGATTTAACAAACGTCCAGATCTTATTTTGATTGACGGTGGACTTGGTCAGCTGCACAGCGCGGAGCAAGCTATTGCAAGTGCAGGTGCTAATATTCCTGTCATCAGCCTTGCAAAGCAAGATGAGGAAATTTTTGTTTCGGGAAGCAGTGTGCCTGTTCGTTTGGACAAATCAAACTATGCACTTCGTCTTCTTCAGCGTGTGCGTGATGAAGCGCACAGATTTGCTGTGATGTTCCACAGAAATTTGCGCGGGCAAAGTATGACAAGTTTTCTGCTTGAACTTCCAGGAATAGGCAAGGCGACAAGCCAAAAAATCTGGAAACATTTTAAGACTAAAGAGGATATTTTTAACGCAAAACCTGAAGATTTTGCCCTGATTGACGGAATATCTGACATCAAGGCACTTGAAATACACAAAGCAATCCATGAGAAAGAAGGGTAATAATTTATAACTGAAAAAATTATTACACTGAAACGCTTTACAGATGGCAATAATGCCATCTGTTTTTATTTGATAAACTATTCCTTATTTAAAAAGCTGACGATGCCTTTAAAAATGCAGTCGGCGATTTTCTCTTGATAAGACTTGTCGAGAAGAAGTTTTTCGTCCTCCTCGTTGGAAAGGAAACCGCATTCAGCAATCACGGACGCAGCGTCGGTGCATTTTAGCATATAGTAGTCTCCAACTGCAATTCCTTTATCGCTTTTTACAAGGTTCTCGGCAAAATAATCTTGTATGCACAGTGCAAGAGTTTCGCTTATTTCGCTGTCTTTGTCGTAAAACACTTGCGCTCCACGAAGATTGTGACGAATATAGCTGTTCATATGCACGCTTATTACCATGTTTGGATTGACAGCCTTGATGATGTCGCGGCGCTTCTGCATATCACGTTTTTTATAGTTTGTGGTGGAAAGCCCATAAAGCCCATTTTCGTCTGCACGTGTAAGGACAACGCGCACGCCAAACGCTTCCAATTTTTGTTTGAGAAGCAGCGTGACGGCAAGATTGATGTCAGACTCTTTGACCTTGGTTTTAAAGCCTATGCTGCCTGGGTCAAGCCCGCCGTGTCCTGCGTCAAGAACAACGCAGTAGTCAAGGCTTTCACGACTGATGATCTCGCTTGCAGAGGCGATATCAAGTGCAAGACTGCTTGCAAAGACAAGACAGCAAATAATTGCAAAAAATATCACTTGACCTTTGGTAAAAAGTCCAAAAAGAAACTTGTGTTTTTTCATGGTATAAGTGTATGAAAGAAAAATGTGGAAAATGATGATAATAAAAGCTTTATATCCTTTTTCTGTTGCAAAAAGTCTAAGATTATGGTATCATTTGGGCAGAGGAAGCGAAAATGATTATACTTGATGTCAACAAACTTTCCAAAAATTTTGGATATGGGGCACTGTTCAGCGACCTGTCTTTTTCGCTGAACGAGGGTGAGTCGATATCTATTGTTGGCCCAAATGGCTGTGGAAAATCTACTCTTTTGAAACTGATTGCGGGACTGGAGAGAATTGACAGCGGAACGATCAGTATAAAGAAGGGTGCAAGTGTTGCCTATCTTGATCAGACATCTTCGGACAAAGTGGACGATCGCCCTGTTATTGACGTCATCAAAGACGCTTTTGTAAGCGTCAATCAAATGGCAGAACGTTTGAAAAAATATGAAGAAAAAATGGCATCTGACCTTCCAGAAGATGAATACCAAGAAGTGCTTGAAAAATACTGCAGATTGGTGGAAGAATTTTCTGCGGCAGGGGGTTATGACACAGATGTTGCGGTAAAAACTGTTTGTAATGGTCTTGGAATTGGTGAAAAGATGCTTTCGCAGGTCTATACAACACTAAGTGGCGGTGAGAAAACGCTTGTACAACTTGCCAAAGCGCTTTTACAAAAACCAATGCTATTTTTACTTGACGAGCCAACCAACCATCTTGACATTGCAAGGATTGAGTGGCTTGAGTCATATTTAAAAAGCTTTCGTGGGGCAAGTGTTATTGTTTCGCATGATCGATATTTTCTTGATAAAATGTCAAACAAAATCCTTGATTTAACAGGCACTGAGGCAAAGGTTTATAACACAAATTACACTGGCTATCTTGAACAAAGGGAAAGAGATTTTGAAAAACAGATGGCTGCCTATGAAGACCAACAACTTGTGATTAAACGATTGCAAGAACAGATTAAATATTTTTCAGAACGTGGTATGGCAACCAACAGCTCTACGCTTTGTGACCGTGCACATGCACTGCAAACTCAACTTGACAGAATTTTGGCAAACAAAATTGAAAGACCGGTTGAAACAAGAAAAATCCGTATGGAGTTCAGTGAACAAGGCAAATCATCAAAACGTGTGTTTGAGGCAAAAGATTTCTCTGTGTTTGCGCCAGACGGAAGAAAAATTTTGGATAATATCAACCTTATCATAACAAGTGGAGAGAGTGTGGCATTTATTGGCAACAACGGAAGTGGAAAATCTACTTTTGTCAAGTCACTTCTTGGCGTGCAAGACCTTGAAAAGCAAGGGGAAATTTTTGTTGGACCGAGTGTTAAAATTGGCTATCTTCCACAGATTATAAATTTTGAAAATGATAAACTTTCAGTGCTTGAATGTTTCAAAGAAGATGCTTGCGTGAATGAGCAGAAGGCAAGAAGTATCCTTGCAAGATTTCACTTTTATAAAGAAGATGTAAACAAGCTTGTAAAAAATCTTTCAGGAGGGGAGCGAATAAGGCTTCGCCTTGCAGTTTTACTTCAACAAAATGTCAACTGCCTTGTTTTTGATGAGCCAACCAACCATATTGATATTCCAACAAAAGAGGCAGTGGAGAGTGCCCTTGATGACTTTGGCGGAACTCTTATTTTTGTTTCGCATGACAGATATTTTATCAACAAATTTGCCTTGAAAACTATTGAGTTCAAGGACGGACACATAAATACATATCTTGGCAATTATGACTACTATAAAAGAAAAGTTGAAAGCGGGAAATAAATTTTGAAACAAACATCATATGCGTTGATGTTTGTTTTTATATTTTTAAACTTATTCCTTTTATATCTTGCTTAAATTTAAATTTAATGATAAAATATATATGTAGGAAAATTGAAGTGGATAAATTAAAGCAAAATAAAATCAAAAATATGCAACCACTTGTGCTGGCTTTTGTGGGGGACAGCGTTCACACATTGTTTGTGCGAAAATATGTTTGCGGCTTGGGTGAATATAAGGTCAATCAGCTTACGCGTATGACAAAAGAATATGTTAATGCGGGCAAACAATGCGAAGTTTTCAAAAAGATTGAGGCTTTACTTTCAGATGATGAGCTGGACGTTGCACGCAGGGCAAGAAATGCACAAAAAGGGCAGATTGCAAAGAACTATTCACCGGCAGAATATAATTATGCCACTGCATTTGAGGCGGTTGTGGGATATTTATATTTGACAAATCAAGAAGAAAGATTAAATCAAATTTTGAAAATTTCAATTTCGGAGTAAAATATGAAAGCAGAAGGAAAAAATCCAGTTAGGGAAGCAATAAATTCAGATACCACTATAGAGAAAATTTTGGTGCTTGATGGCACAAAAGATGTAGAGATAAGACAAATTATCACATCTGCAAAAGCAAAAGGGCTCAGGGTGGAATATGCAAGAAAGGAAGTCCTTGACAGGCTGAGTGAAACTGGTCATCATCAAGGGATTATTGCAATCACCACTGACTATAAGTATAAAGAGATTGAACATGTTTTAAATAAGCATGGCAGAAAATTTTTTGTGATACTTGATGGTGTGCAAGATCCACACAACCTTGGCAGCGTGATAAGAACTGCAGAGTGCTTTGGTGTAACAGGTGTGATTATTCCAGAGCGTGGGGGTGCGCTTGTCAACGAAACAGTTTTAAGGACATCTGCTGGGGCGGTCAGTCATATGGACGTTGTGAAAGTGAAAAACATTAACGACGCAATAAAGACGCTTAAGGAAAATAATGTGTTTGTCTATGTTGCAGATATGGACGGTCAGCCACTTAAAAACACTAACCTTAAAGGTGATGTTGCCATTGTTGTTGGAGCAGAGGGTGCAGGAGTTTCTGCACTTACAAGAAAACTTGCCGATCAAATAGTATCTATACCAATGGTTGGAAAGGTCAATTCACTTAATGCAAGTGTGTCGGCGGCGGTTATGATGTATGAGGCGTTTCGCCAAGAAAACTAACAGGAGAAAAGGCATTGAAAGACGATAAGTTAAACGAAGAACTTATAAACAAACTTGTGGAAAGTTATGCAAGTATGATAAGGGGCATTTGCAGAAAGTTCTATCTTGTTGGAGGAACTTCTGATGACCTTTATCAAGAGGGCATGATTGGACTTTTGGATGCTATACGTAACTTTGATGAGAGTAAGGGCACTATTGGGGACGATACGTTCAAAAAGTATGCTGCTGTTTGCGTGAAAAGACAAATCATTGACGCAATAAGACATAACAATACTCTCAGCAACAAAACATTGAATACTTCAATTCCAATTGTCATGAAAAATCGTGATGATGATGAGTTTGAGATTGACGAAATCGCCACAAGTGATGGGCCGGAAGAAATATATATATCCAAAGAAAAACAGGAAGAAAGATTGAACATTCTTCAAGAAACATTAAGCGAATTCGAAAAGCAAGTGCTGGGAAAATATCTTGAAGGAAAGAAGACAAGCACTATTGCCAAAGAGCTTAATAAAACTCCAAAAAGCATTACAAACACAATACAAAGAATTAAACTTAAAGTTCAAAACAATTGACAGGAGAAAACTTATGTATCTTGCACTTTACAGAAAATACAGACCACAAAATTTTGACGAGATGATCGGGCAAAAACACATTGTTCAAACCCTTGTCAATCAAATTAAACATGACAAAATTGGTCATGCCTATCTTTTTTGTGGAAGTCGTGGAACGGGTAAAACTTCGACTGCAAAGATTTTTGCGCGTGCGATCAACTGCAAAAATCCACAAAACGGTAATCCTTGCGACGTTTGTGACACTTGCAAAGCACTTAAAGCCAGCAACAACATTGATATTTTGGAAATTGATGCTGCATCAAACAATGGTGTTGATGAAATTCGTGATTTACGAGAAAAAGTTAAGTATCCACCAGTCAATGGCAAGTATAAAGTCTATATAATTGATGAGGTGCACATGCTTTCACCAAGTGCATTTAATGCGCTCTTAAAAACATTGGAAGAGCCACCTGCACATGCTGTATTTATTCTTGCCACAACCGAGGTGCACAAACTTCCAGCGACTATTCTTTCAAGATGCTTGCGTTTTGATTTTAGTCTTGTTTCCGTTGAAGAACTTTCTGGACTTTTGAAAAAGATATTTGTTAAGGAAGGCATAACTGCAGAGGATTCTGCCATTGAAGTTATCGCCCGTGCTGGCGAGGGCAGTGTGCGTGACACACTCTCAATTGCGGACAGATGTGTGTCATACAGCGGTGATAACCTTACATTTAAAAATGTTACAGAAGTGCTTGGTACAACATCAAGGGAAAGTCTTTTAAACATTGGACAAACATTGCTTGTTGGAAGCATTGGTGACGGATTGCTGGAGCTTGATAAAGTGTTGTCATCTGGCAAAAGTCCACTTATTTTAAGCAAGGATCTTATTGAATATTTCAGGGATCTGCTTGTCATCATAACTCTCAAAGATAAAGCAAAAACAATGATTGCTGTTCCTGACGAGGTGTTTGACAAAATGCTTGTTCAGGCTGACAGTGATAACTACAGTAAAATTGTGTCGTTTATTTATAACTTAAGTGAGGTTGAGGCAGAATTAAGATACAGCAATAATCCAAGAATAGTGCTTGAAACTGCAGTTATTAAGTCTATGAACGAGGTAAATGTTTTGGGCAGGATTGAAAAATTGGAAAAGGTACTTGCAGCAGGAGAATTTAAGAAGCAAGAACCAAACCCTTTGCAAAATCAATCAGTAAAAAAAGAGCAGTCTTTTGAAGCTGAAACAGGTGTACAAGAACAAACTGCAGATGAACAAGTTATAGTGCCAACTCAAAACACTAATCATACAAATTCAAATCTTTTTGGTGAATTATTAAGCTTTGTGAAAGACAGAAAAGAGATGAGCCTTCTTGCAGTTTTAAGGCAAACTCAAGGTATTGTTATGGAAAATAAAGACGTTGTAATTTGCGTGGAAGATAAAATGACGCAAGACTTGATACTCCGTGATAAATATAAAGTTGTTTTGTCTGAATTTTTTGATGCAAAAGGACTTAAATATTTTGTTAAAATAGTTAATAATGACATTAAAACTGGTAATTTAAAAGATTTAGCACAGGCGTTTGATGGCAAATTAACCATAAAGGAGTAGGATTATGTTTGATATTGAAGACACAAAATATGTGAAAGATACGCCAGAATTAAGAAAGAAATATTACATTTCTGAAGAAAATTCTGCTGCAAATTTACAAGAAGTACAAGACATAATTAACATCAGAAGACAACTTTATAAACTGATTGTAAAATATAATGAAGTGTTTAATGATAAGGTTGATATTCATAATCCAAATCATATTTTTTTGGACGAAATTATTGACGATGTTATGGCGATGGCACAGACGCTCAAAGATTATATGCAGTCAAGCAATAAAGACAATATCATGAACAGACTTGTATTTATAAATAACTTTAAATTTGAATTTGCAGATATGGCTGAAATTGCAAATATGAATCCTATTTATGATAAAGATATTGAAGAAAGTTTGAAACCAATAGAAGAGTTTTTACGTTATATCAGTGCTTCAACACTTGTGGAAAATGGTAGGTTAAATAAATTACAAGATGAACTAGCAGAGGAAAATGTGTCTATGTTTGCCTCGCTTGTAAAAACAAAATATGTGTCCTATATGGAAGATCCAATGTCGCAACTTGATTTGTATTTGATGTATGGCTATATTTTGAAAGAATATGAGACAAAAGATAAAGAGATACCTAAAGCATGTGTTGGTTGTCAAAAAGATGATTGTTCATATTGTTCTGATTATTCAACATTTTTGAATTATGACAAAGAAGCTCAAAATTATAGGGATATAAGAGATGCTTTATACAACAAAATGCTGAACCCCAATTATCACAATTACAGGGTTACAAAATTTAATTTGTCAAATATATGGTTAAGCGAAAAGCTTGATGCTTTGCTCAATGGATCTTTAAGTTCAAAAGAGAAAGCTGTACATGTCAAAAGTAATAAAGTTGGCAAAATTCGCTTGCAAAAAGATAAAATGCTTGATAAAATAGACGAGAAGGTAACTTATAAAGATATTAAGAATATGAATTCTGATATGTATGCCTACTTCTTTTTAAAAAAATTCTTTGATTTTCAAAACGATGAAGGTATGAACATTGATAAGGATTTCAGAGAATGGTATAGTGCTTTTGTGTCACAATTGGATCAAAATGGTCACATAAAAGTTAAAAACAAAGAATCAGATGTTGCTTTCAATAAATTGATTGATACTTATCAAATAAAGATCAAGAAAAATGAACAACCTGGAGGTAATGATTAATATGGGAAAATTTGGTGGATTTATGGGCGGAGGAAATAATATGCAAGCCCTTATGAAACAGGCACAAAAGATGCAAGAAGAAGCACTTAAGGCACAGGCTGAAGTTGACGAGGCAGAGATTGAAGGTCAGGCAAGTGGTGGATTGGTTAAAGTTGTTCTGAAAGGAAATAAAACCCCAGTGTCAATTTCGATTGATCCATCAGTTGTTGACCCTGATGACACAGAAATGCTTGAAGATTTAATTTTGGCAGCATTTAATGATGCAAGCGCAAAGGCAGATGAATTTAAGTCGCAGAAGATGGGAAGATTTGGAGGACTGATGTAAAATGGACGAGACGAACATCAAAAGTCTTGACCGTTTGACAAACGAGTTTAGCCGTCTTCCAGGTGTTGGCAAAAAAACAGCTGCAAGGTATGCCTATTTCATTGTGACTGGAAGTAAAGAGCAGGCAGAAGGATTTGCTGACGCAATACTTGAAGCAAAAAAATCAGTAAGATTTTGCAAGAATTGTGGCAACTTTTCTGATGGTGATTTATGCAATATTTGCAAAAAGCGTGGAGAGAAAACTATTTGTGTTGTAAAAGAACCAAAAGATGTGCTTGCCATTGAAAAAGCACATTCTTACACTGGAAGCTATCACGTTTTGCATGGCACAATAAATCCGCTTGCAAATATTGCTCCAAAAGATATAAAGATTGCAGAGCTTATGCAAAGAATTGCAAAAGGTCAAACAGAAGAAGTAATTCTTGCCACCAGTCCTGATGTAGAGGGGGAGGCAACTGCAATGTATATTGCATCACTTGTGAAGCCTTATGGAATAAAAGTGACACGCATTGCCCAAGGCCTTGCGGCGGGAACTCAACTTGAATTTGCTGATGAAGTGACACTGACAAGGGCTATTGCTGATCGCAAAGAGGTTTAAATGCGAAAAAGCACACATCTGCTGTGTTTCTATATAAAAATTCACACACTAGTTTATGAAAATAAAGTCGTGCGTGAATTTTTTTATGAGCCTTGCATCTATGCACTTTTACGCCCTTAAATAACGTTGTTTGAATAAATTATATTACACTTAATTTAAGATTATAAATTAACTATTTTCAGCTTCTGGCATGGCGTTGATTTCAAAAAGTTTGATTTGATTGTAGTAAAGCTCATAGGCGCCATCAAGAGTGTCGGTTAATGTAAGCATTATAGTTGTATCAAGGGTTGCCATCTGTGCAAATGTTTCTTCCTCCATTGCATCAACAATATTGTTGCCAATTATTGCTGACGTGCTTACAATACTGTCTGCATTTTTAAGGACGAATTTTGATGCATCAAGCGTATTTTCTGTATTTTTTGTATTCTTTATCGCTAGTGCTATTTTTAAGTATTGTGTGTTGTTTTCACTTGTTATTTCTGCCTTGGCTTTGTAAGTGAATTCAAAACCGTCAGCAGAGGCTTTTTGACCATTGCAACCAGTAAAAATTGTGAGGCATAGACTTATCATAAGTGCAAGAAAAATTGGTTTAAACTTTTTCATATTTTTTCTCCTTTATTTAATAAGTTAACATAAAAAAGCAGTTTTAATAAGAAAAATTATGGGATTTTATATAATAAAATTATGTTTTTTATATAATTTTGCAAATAATGAATTAATCCTTTGGAATTTGTAGGTCAGTGCCATAAGTGGCAAGAAAAATTTTATATTCTTGCCATCTGTGTTGTCTTATTGGCATTGGTGGGTGGCAATCAAAAAGCAGGACAAGTGCCGGGCTGATTTTATTGTACTTGTCCATAAATTTATAGCCTATTAGGTGATGTTCTTGAATTAATTTTTTAATTTTTGCGTGATAATTAAAATACATATTTTATAAATCATCTGCATCTTGAATTGGAGCTTTGCCATCAAGTGAATTTCCGGTATAACTTCCAAATGGATCATTTTTGCTTAAAATTTTAAGATGTTTTTTGGATTTTAAAAATTTATTGTTACTTTTCATAAAATTATTATGTGCATTAGTGATTTTTTATTGAACAGTGACATTGCTTTTATCTATGTTTTCATTGAAAATAATGCTGGCGGTATCGTTTGTTCTTTCAAATGTTGCGTTTTTTATCTGTACTTCAATCAAGACATTGCCGGCGACTTTGAAGGTGATGCCACTAAAGTCTGTTTCTTTTGTGCCACTTACAGTAAGTGAGGTTGTTGGCAGGATATAGACTGGTTCTGCAGTTGTTGTGTTTACAGTTTCTGCATTTACAAGAATATATTTATTAAAGTCGCTGCTTTGACCATTATTTTTAAGACAGTTTAAAATAAAATCAGCATGTGATGAAAGTATAAAAGGATATTTTAATGTATCTTGTGAGAAATCTATTTGTACAATTTGGTTGCAGGCATCTGAAAAGTCAAAGCTGTTTTTGTCGGCAATAAGTTGAGTGTTTAAATTTAAATTTTTATACTCATCAACTTTGTTGTTTTTTATAAGCAATGCGGCATTATGGTCATCAGAGTACTTATAACAGCCAAAGGAATTGCCGGCAATTACTATTGGCATGTTGTTGATACTATTTGCTTTTCTTGACAGAACAATACCGCAGGCTTTGCTGTCATAGTTTTTGTCGCTGGGCATAATCTTGCAATTTTTCACATTAAGTCCGCCGTCGATAAGATGGATTGCACAAAGTGTATTGTTGATTGTATTATCACTATTTTGACCAGGGTTGACAATCTGTATATTTTCTATACTTACATTGCTGTCTTCCTTATTTGTATCAATTGTAAGACTGCCATAAAAAATGGGTTTGATATTTGAAGAATTTGGTTTGCCAACAATGGTAATGGATTTGTCAATGACAATGTTTTTATTATCAGAAATATCATTATAAATTTCAATTTTGTCTCCGTCTTTTGCGTTTTGTACTGCTTCGGAAAGTGAGTTGTAGTTAATGTCATTGATCATAACTTTTTGCTGCCTTGTTTGGTTGATTGAAGCACTGCATGAGCACAGAGTGGGTGAGAGTAAAAATAATACAAGTGACAAAAATAAAATTAATACAAATTTTCTCATACAAATAGTTTTTGCATAAAAATTTATATTATACAAAAAACCACCCTTACAAAAGGATGGTTTGCTTTTTATTTAAATTATTCAACTGAATTTTTCTTTCGAAAATCCATACGTCCACGTTGCACATGGTCAAGGACTATTTTTCTTATGCGGAGTGAGAGTGGTGTTACTTCCAAAAGTTCATCTTCGTCCAAGAATTCCAAGCTTTCTTCAAGTGTCAGTGGTTTGACAGGTTCAAGGCGGAGTGCTTCGTCAGAAGATGATGACCTCATGTTTGTAAGTTGCTTTTTCTTGCAGACATTAACAACAATATCTTCATGTTTTGGGTTGATACCAACTACCATACCGCCATAGACTTTTACGCCAGGGGTTATAAGCAATTTACCACGTTCTTGTGCATTGAACAAACCATATTGGATTGCTTCTCCAGTTTCATAAGCAATAAGTGCACCAAAGTTTCTGTGCTCAATTGCACCTTTGTATGGCTGATAGCTGTCAAAAATACTGCTCATCACACCTTCACCTTTGGTGTCAGTTAAGAATTGATTTTTATAGCCGAACAATCCACGGGCAGGGATTAAGAACTCTAAACGAATACGGCTCCCGTGATTGCTCATTGTGATAAGATCGCCCTTGCGTGATCCAATAGTCCCCATAATTGCGCCAACACTTTCTTCTGGGACATCAATGGTCAAACGGTCGATTGGTTCACACTTTACGCCATCAATTTCTTTATAAATAACCTTTGGCATGCTGACTTGGAACTCAAGTCCGTCACGACGCATGTTTTCAATAAGTATTGAAATATGCATCTCGCCACGACCAAGCACGCGGAAAGTGTCGGCATTTGCTGTTTCGAAAACTTTTAAGCTGAGGTCTTTTACAGCTTCTTTCATAAGTCTGTCACGAAGATGACGGCTTGTTGAATATTTGCCTTCAGTTCCAGCAAATGGGCTGTTGTTTACCGAAAATTCCATTTCCACGCTTGGCTCACTTATCTTAACAAATGGTAAAGCTTCTGGTTGGTCTTTATCAGCAAGTGTGTCACCAATTGTCATGTCTTCACTTCCTGAAATGCAGACAATGTCGCCAATTGTGGCTGATGCAGATGGAACACGTTTTAAGCCTTCATATTGAAATAGATTTGTTATTCTGAATTGCTTTTTACGTTCTGGATCATGATAGTTGACAATTGACACAGTGTCACCAACTTTAACGCTGCCTTGTTCAATTTTACCAACTGCAAGTTTGCCAAGGAAATCATTTTGCTCGCATGATGATACAAGCATTTTAAATGGTTTTGTTTCATCTCCGGTTGGGGCAGGGATATGATTGACTATTGTTTCAAAAAGTGGCACAAGGTCAGTTCCCATTCTATCTGGATCAAGTGAGGCAATACCCATTCTTGCACTTGCAAAGACAAATGGGCTGTCAAGTTGTTCGTCACTTGCACCAAGATCCATAAGAAGTTCAAGCACTTCATCAATGACTTCTTTGACACGTGCATCTTTTCTGTCAATTTTATTTACAACAACAATAACGCGATGGTTAAGCTCAAGTGCCTTTGAAAGCACAAATCTTGTTTGAGGCATGGTCCCTTCAAAAGCATCGACAACTAAAAGTACACCGTCAACCATTTTAAGTACGCGTTCAACTTCGCCACCAAAGTCGGCATGTCCTGGGGTGTCAATGACATTGATTTTAACATCTTTATACATGCAGGCTGCATTTTTTGAAAGTATAGTAATTCCACGTTCACGCTCAAGTGCGCCAGAATCCATCACGCGGTCAGCAACTTCTTGATTTTCGCGGAAAACTCCACCTTGTTTAAGCATCTCGTTTACAAGCGAGGTTTTGCCATGGTCAACGTGGGCAATTATAGCAATATTTCTTATGTTTTTATTCTCCATAAATTTCTCCTATTAGTCTTGAACTGAAGTTCTTGTAACTTCAAGGGACAGCTGAATTATGCGGTTGTCCTCTGTTTTTGTGATTATAAATTTAAGTGTTGCAGTAACTTGGACATAGTCGTTGTGTTCGTTGAGTATGTCATCAATAGCTTTAACTATGACTTCTGCATTTGGCTCTGGTGGAGTTTCCAAAAGTTCATAAACCATACCACCAACCGATGAGTATTTTGTCTCTGGCAAATGCTCTATTTCAAGGAAGTCATACAGATCTTCAACACTGACATCTGCATCAACAATATATTTATTCTCGTCGATTTTCTTGATTGGCTCGGTTATAACTTCATCATCATGCTCGTCATAGATCTCGCCGACAACTTCTTCCAAAGCATCTTCCATTGTCACAATTCCACTTGTGCCACCATATTCATCAAGCACGATTGCAAGATGTTTCTTTTCCTTTTGCATAGTGCGGATTACGTCGTCAACTTTGGTAGTTTTTGTAACAAACATTGGTTTTGACATAAGCTTTTTGATGTCGATTTTATTTCCCTTAAGATAATTGATGATAAAATCTTTTTGGTTTAATACTCCAATTATGTTATCTTTGTCATCTTCATAAAC
>CAKJZE010000061.1 GCA_918285425.1 Clostridiales bacterium | reverse complement strand
ATCCACTGTATCTGCCTCCATTCATCGTATGACTGCTTCCCTTGCCTATATAAAACAATCCACCTTTTTGCTTTGAGAATATGCTTGACATATCAGGCTCTGCAACTTCACCTGCTGTTGCATAATATACCCCTGGCATGTCATATTTCGTTTGTATTGCTTCTTGTTGCACTGGCTCTTTTATAACTTTTGTACTATTGTTTTTAAACACAACAAATGGGAATGTCAAAATAAGCGTAAATAAAATCAACAGCAGGCTGTATTTTATTCCAGCTGTTTTTCCCTTCTTTATTTCTCTTACATTTTCACTTTTTATCATTTGCTCTTATTTTCGCCCTGCCAATACATTTTTATGTATAAACTTAATACATCTATATATTAATCATTTTAATTAGGGCTGTCAAATGAATTGTACGCTTTTAAAAAAAATGTTTTCACAAAACCTGTAAATTAATTATAACACATAAAAATTAATTGTCAGCCTGAGAGAGTAATTCTTGTTGTTTTGCAATTTGCAGCGCAGTCACCATCTCGTCAATGTCTCCGTTCATGAAGTTGTCAAGGCTGTAAAGTGTAAGGTTGATACGATGATCTGTCACACGGTTTTGTGGGAAATTATAGGTTCTGATTTTCTCTGACCTATCCCCCGTTCCAACTTGAGAGCGACGATTGTCCGCATACTCTTTATCTGCCTGTGATTGATAGAAATCATAAAGTTTCGCTTTCAGCCAGTTCATGGCTTTTTCACGGTTTTTTATTTGGCTGCGCTCGTCCTGACATGCAACGATGATGCCTGTTGGAATGTGTGTGATACGTATGGCACTTTCAGTTTTATTGACGTGCTGACCACCTGCACCGCCACTGCGGTAAGTGTCAATCAACAAATCTTTTTCGTTTATTTCAATTTCCACGTTTTCAGCCTCTGGAAGCACAGCAACTGTGGCAGTTGAAGTATGCACACGACCCTGGCTTTCAGTTTCTGGAACACGTTGCACACGGTGAACACCGCTTTCAAACTTCATTTTCGCAAATGCACCCTTGCCCTTCATCATAAATGAAACTTCCTTTATTCCGCCTGCCTCGGTATAGTTACCATCAAGCTCTTCAATAGTGAAATTGTGCTTTGCAGCAAAAAGCTCATACATTCTTTTCAGCTCTGCGCCAAAAAGTCCAGCTTCGTCACCACCAGCACCCGCACGAATTTCCACGATGACGTTTTTGTCATCATTTTCATCTTTTGGAAGAAGCATAACTTTAAGCTCTTGCTCAATCTCTGCCATTTTTTCTTTGGCAGCATAGTATTCCTCATCAAGCATCTCAAGCATGTCTTTGTCAGTTTCAGTTTTCTTCATCTCTTCCGCATCAGCCATATCTTTTTCAGCTTTTAAATACTCATCATATTTTTCAATGATTGGCAATAAATCTGCATGCTCTTTTGCGACCTTATGAAAATGTTTTTGATCACTGTAAATGTCAGGGTCAGCAAGTTGCGCATTCAGTTCCCCAAGTTTTATTTTCATCTGTTTAAGTTTCTCAAACATAGTATTCTCCTTTATTTCAAACTTGCAAGTGCAATTCTGTCATTGCCCTGCAAGTCACTTTTAATTTCAATATCTTTAAAATCTTGCTTTAGTAAATTCTTAATCGCTTCACCTTGATTGTATCCAATTTCAAGCACAATTTTACCATTTTTATTAAGGTATTTTGGAGCATCTTTTATGATTTGTTTATAAATTTTCAGCCCATCATCTTCAGTGACAAGTGCAAGCTTTGGCTCATAGTCTTTAACCTCTGGCATAAGTGATTGATATTCTTTTTCACTTATATATGGCGGGTTGGAAATGATAACATCAAACTTTCTGTTATTCAGTGCAGAAAAGACATTACTTTGTAAAAAATCCACATTTACTTGATTGTTTTTTGCATTTTTACGTGCTATTTTTAATGCACGTTTACTTATATCCACAGCTGTCACATATGCACCTTTTTTCTTTGCAACGGTAACAGCTATTGCCCCACTGCCAGTGCCAATATCAAGAACTTTTGATGTTGGTTTTATTTGTTTCAATGCCTCGCTGACAACCTCTTCAGTTTCAGGACGGGGTATCAGCACATCTTTATTTACAAAAAAACTCAATCCAAAGAACTCTGCGTTGCCAATTATGTATGCAAGTGGAATATGTTTTTTACGCTTTTTAAGATAAGCAACAATTTTTTTCTGCTGCGAAATTGTCAGTTCCTTGTTTGCAAGTGCATACACATCACTGCGCTTTATATCAAGCGTAAGAGCCACAAGCCACTCGGCCTCGGCGCTGTCAGTAATATGAGCACTTTCAAGTTCTTGTTTGACCTTTTCAAGCATCTCTTTTATTTTCATAAATGCCCCTTTAAATAAAAATTGTGCGCCTAAATTAAACCAAAAGTTTACTTTAACCACACAAAAAAGGTGCAAAAATAATTGCACCTTAAAAATAACAAGCTACTTATTATTGTAACGTTTGTTGAATTTTTCTACTCTTCCGCCAGCGTCAACAACTTTTTGAGCACCAGTAAAGTAAGGATGACATTTGTTGCAAATATCAATCTTTATTTCATCACCTTTAACTGTGCTGCCAGTTTTAAATGTTTCACCACAAGCACAAGTAACTGTAACTTCATGATAATCAGGATGTATAGCTTCTTTCATAATAACGACCTCTTTATATTTAATTGCAGGGCATATTATAATATACATCCGGCCCCGTGTCAAGTGTTTTTTCCACTTTTGTAGATTCTCATTTTAATTGCAACAATGTTGTTTTTTAGATAAGGTAGTTTTATAGTCGCATTTCTTCTTTTCTTTGTGTCTAAAAATATTGTAAATTTTTGATACAAATTATAAAAATATATGTTATACTAATACTGGTAGGAGAAAATAATGAATAGATTTGTGTATTTAGATAATAATGCAACAACAAAAATTGCTAGCCATATTAAAGAAAAATTGCAACCATATTTAGATTTACAATATGGCAATCCTAGTTCTCTTTATTGGCATGGTGTGAAAGTAAGAAAAGCGGTCGAACAAGCAAGACAAAACTGTGCAGATTTAATTAACTGTAATCCTAAAAATCTTATTTTTACAAGCGGTGGTAGCGAAGGTAATTGCTCTGCGTTTAATTCTGCAATCAACAAATATCCAAATAAAAAGAAAATTATAACGACAAAGGTTGAACATAGTTCTATTTTGGAATACTGTGAACTGCTGAAAAAGAAAGGTTATGAAATTGTCTATCTTGATGTTGACATAAACTGCAACCTTAATTTAAAACAACTTGAACATGAAATTGATGATAATACTTGTCTTGTGTCAATTCAACTAGCCAATAATGAAGTTGGAACCATTTTATTGACAGAGGAAGTAATTCAGTTGATTAATAATTATAAATCAGAATTTTCTTTTGACTTTCACATTGATTGTGTGCAGGGTTTAGGCAAGATTGATATTGATGTTAACAAATATAACGCTGACTATATGTCGTTTTCTGGTCATAAAATTCATTGTCCGAAAGGGATTGGACTATTGTATATCAAAGATACAAAAAACTTTACTCCACTTATTTCGGGTCATCAAGAATTTAATCTTCGTGGTGGAACAGAAAATGTTTTGGGTATAATTGCAATTGGAGAATCTTGCAAATACATTAAAGATAATTTTTCTGAAATACAAGCGAAATTAAAAGATTTAAACATATATTTAGAACAACAACTTGCAAATATGAATATTACATGCAATTGCAAAAATGTTGCGAGAATTCCAAACACAACTAGCATAACATTTGACAATATCACTGGAAATCAAATAATGTTCAAACTTGAAACATTTGGTATCTGTGTTTCAACAGGGAGTGCATGCAATAGTGAAAACAGTGAGCCAAGCTATGTGCTTACAAGTATGGGAGTAAAAAATCCACAAAATACTATACGGGTTAGCATTGATGAGAATACAACAAAATCTCAAATTAATTATTTCATTGATACGTTAAAAACAATATTGAAAGGAGAATAAAAAATATGCCAGCAATAATTAATTATAAAATTTGTGATCAAGCAAGTGCTTGTGGTGGGATTAGCATTTGTCCAGTGGGAGCATTTACATATAATGAAAAAACAAAAAAAATTGAAATTGACAATGATAAATGTATCTCTTGTGGAGCGTGTGCAAAAACTTGCCCAATTGGAGCCATTGGTGTTGCAAAAACACAAGAAGAATTTGAAGAATTAAAACAAGCGATTGAAGAAGACCCAAGAAATCCAGACGATTTATTTGTTGATAGATTTGGTGGTGACATCATAAATCAGGAAGTTATGGTAGATTTTAATCAAATTGATGATATTGTCTCAAAACAAGATTGCATTATTGAAATAATTGATGAAAATAATATTATGTGCCTATTAAAATCAATTACTTATAACGACATTTTGGCTAATACTAAATACAAAAAATACTATAGGTGTTTGATAACTAAAGAAGATAATTATGGCAGATATAACATTAATCAATTACCTAGTTTGTTACTTTGTAATAATGGAAAAATAACAAAAGTTATTGATGGTTATTATTCTGAAAGTGAAAAACAAAAATTATTTGATGCAATTAATCAATAATTGAAATTTTAAGCGTAAAGAATATCAAAGGTTATTTAATTTACTTGATAATATTATTGGAAATTAAAAGTATAACTTAGTAATAAGTTACAAAATAATGGCTATAGTATTTATTGTTTAAACTTATCAGACACAACCCATCTTCTAAGTTTTGGGTTATACAAAATATGGGCTTTCCCATATTTTTTTAATTTCTCAAGATTTTCATCTGAAATAGGCCTAAATGGAAATTCTCCCCAATAATCCCTATCTGCATATTCAAACCACATTAAAAGCCATGCTGGATAATATTCTTTTACAGTTCGTGGCATTTGGTTTATTGTGTCTTGTATTAACAATATATCAAGTTCGCTATATTTACTAAAGTTTGTTTTTTTTGGAAGAAACCGCCTAACAATTCCATTAAAGTTTTCATTAGATCCCCTTTCATAAGAACTGTATGGGTGTGTGAAGTAAACATCAACTCCCATTTCTTCAATCTCTTTAAAGCAATTAAATTCGACTCCATTATCAAAAGTAATAGATTTTACAACATCATTAAAATACGGCTCTAGTTCATATTTTATTTGTTGTATTGCAGTTAATACACAAGCGGGACTTTTAGTTTTTATTTTCTTTATTATGCCAAATCTAGTCCTTCTTTCAACTAATGTAAATAAACATTGAAGATTATCTCTACAAACTATCGTATCGCCTTCCCAGTGGCCAAAATCTGACCTATTGTTAATCCATTCAGGTCTTTTATTAATGGATATTCCTTTGAGCATTTTAGGAACTCTTTGTACAACTCTTTTTTTACGTGGTTTTCTATGTAATTTATGTATCATATCTTCAAATGAAACACTTAATATGCCTTTATTAATGTATCTATATACTGTGCTTAAACTGATGGGAAATGGTTCACCACCATACCTACACATAGTATCTGCATCACCAATGAAAGAAGCAGGTGAGCATTTGTTCTGATATATCCAATCTTCCAAGTCTGCTAGCATATATTCATTTTCGCAGTTGTATATCTTATATTTTCTGCCACAACTTTTTCTTGCTTTTTCATAACTTTCTTGTGCTTTATGACAGTCATATTCTTTCTTAATTTTGTGTGTTTTATAGTTCTTGTGATAATCTTGTGAGCCTTTTCTTTTAAGTTCTCTTGAAATAGTGCTTCTGTTTCTTCCTAAAATAGTTGCAATTTGTGATTGAGAATAACCTTTTGTGTTTAATTTTTCAATAACCTTTCTTTCAGGTAGGGTTAAGTGATTAAAGTTTTCTCTCTTTTGATTTTTATTCCTTAGCAAGTATTTTACTTCTCTAATTAAAGCATCTGTTAACTCTTTTTTACCACCCATAAAAAATCTCCTTTGTATGATATAGATAGTTTATCAAACAAAGGAGTTATTTGTTGCATTTGATTTGAGAATGTGCCTTTTTTCCACTTTTACTATTTTATTTTACCCTATTTTTTACTATAAATGAAACAACTTATAAATGTTTTACCAGAGCAACTTTGAAAGAAACCCCAAAGTAGCATATTTAGATGAATTTTAAGAATTAAACAAAAAACAAGGTTTTTCGTGTTACTTATGTATACGAAAGTTCTTGTTTTGAAGTTTAAACTTAAAAGGCGCCAAATAGGCGGTTAATCGGGCCAATCGTAAACGATCGGAACATTTAAATCGTCTCTGGCGCACAGAAAACATAGGTGTCTTCCATATCATTTTGCATGATTGAAACCACTCTTTCCTCTTTTGGAATATTAATCACATTAATATTTAAATTAATCATAAAAAATCCCCCTTTGCGAAGTCAATTTTAGTATTAACATTGCAAGGGGGTTTTATGTATTGTTTATTTCTTTTTTATTTGAATTTGTGTGCCTTCAGTTTCAACAGTAAGTGCATCTGCCAAGTTTTCACTTGAATAATCACCCAAAGTTTCACCCATTATGTATGTAAGGAAATCTTTTGGATAGTCACCAACAAAATGAATAAGTATTCTGTCAGTAATCTCCAAACCAAGTTGTTTTCTTGCATCTTGGATATTGCGGACAAATTCACGAGCTGTACCCTCATTTTTAAGAGCATCAGTGATTTGTAGGTCAAGTGCAACAACCAACATGCCATCACTTAAAACTGGAATCTCACCTTTGGCGGTATAGTTCACCAAAATATCTTCTTTTGCCAATTTAAGCGCGTCATCACCTTCAATTGTGTATGATGTGCCATCAAATAAAAGCTTATTTTCCTTTATTGCCTTTGTAATGACTGGAATTTTACTTCCCATTGTCTTACCAACGGTTGCAAAGTTGACTTTGTATTGAACATCAGCAATTTCAGAGATATCCTCAATAAGTTCAACCTTTTTAACATTAAGTTCTTCTTTGATAACATCAATATAATCTTTAAGCATTGCATAGTCAGTTTTTTTGACTGAAGCAATCTCCAAAAGTGAAAGAGGTTGTCTGTTTTTGATGTTATTTTTGTTCCTGATATTTCTTGCAAGGTGGATTATGTTTTGCACAAGATCAATTTCTTGCAAAAGTGTTTCGTCATTATACTTTTTATCAATATTTGGCCAAGTCTCAAGATGCACACTTTCTTTATCTGTCAAAGATTTAAAGATTTTTTCTGAAACAATAGGTGCAACTGGCGCAAACAATTTACATGTGTTGACAAGTACAAAATAAAGGGTTTCATAAGCACTCTTTTTATCCTCATGCATACCACTTCCCCAGAATCTTCTTCTTGAACGTCTTATATACCAGTTTGAAAGCCCATCAACAAGTGTTTGAAGTGGTTTTACATACTGATCAACTTGGTAATTGTCCATACTTTCTTTAATCTGTTTTTCAGTTTTATAAAGCAAAGATAAAATCCAGTTATCAAGTTTATTGTTTGAATTTGGCTTGTTATTATCATTTCCAACAAATCCATCAATCTTTGCATATGACTGATAAAACACAGCACAGTTCCAAAGAGGAATAATCATTTGCTGCAGGCTGTCTTTAAGGCCGTTTTCATCAAACATCATATCGTTGACAAGCATAGCATTTGACTGGTACATATAAAGTCTGAAAGCATCTGTGCCAAAGCTTTTCATCAGTTCCATTGGATCGGTATAATTTTTGGATTTCTTTGACAATTTCTTACCATCTTTTGCAAGAACAGTACCATGAACTACGCAATTTTTATAAGCAGGCTTACCAAAAAGAGCTACTGAAAGCACGTGTAAATAATAGAACCAGCATCTTATTTGTCCAGTGTATTCCACAACAAAATCAGATGGTGAGTGACTTTCAAACCAAGCTTTATTTTCAAATGGATAGTGAAGTCTTGCAAAAGGCACGCTGCCCGACTCAAACCAGCAGTCAAGCACTTCATTAACTCTGTGATATGTGCCACCACAAGAGCATTTACCTGTCACTTCATCAAGATATTGTTTATGCAAATTTGTTACTTTTGTTTGCCCAAACTTTTCAATTTCTTCAATACTACCAAGCACTTTTCTGTCATGGCATTTATCACACTCCCAAACTGGAATTGGTGTGCTCCAATATCTATTACGTGAAATGTTCCAGTCTCTTGCATTTGCAAGCCAGTTGCCAAATCTTCCAGTCTTAATGTAATCAGGGATCCATCTTACTTTCTCGTTCTGTTTGATGAGTTCCTCTTTCATTTTATCAATAGAGAAATACCAAGCGTCCATAGCCTTATAAATAAGTGGTTTACCACAACGCCAGCAATGTGGATAGTTGTGCACAATAGAACCATCTGCGACATACTGATTATTTTCTTTCAAATAGTTAATTACATCTGAGTTTGTATCAAAAACCATTCTGCCTTTATACATTGGAACATCACTTGTAAATTGTCCTTTCTCGTCAACAGGACAAACAAGTGGCACATTATTTTTCTTACATACCCAATAGTCATCTTCACCAAATGCAGGAGCAATATGAACAATTGATATACCTTCATCTTCTGCAACAAAATCTGCTGGGATAACTCTGTAAGCACCTTCTTTTGACTTGTTTGTAAAGCAATCAAAAAGTGGAGTGTATGTTTTTCCAACAAGATCACTGCCCTTTACAACTTTTAAAATCTCTGGATTTTCTCCAAAAACATTTTTATAACTTCCAACTGCATTTTTACCGACAACATAAACCTCGTCACCAACTTTGACATAGGCATAACTAATATTTTCGCCAACTGCAAGAGCCATATTTGATGGAAGTGTCCAAGGAGTTGTAGTCCAAGCAAGGAAATAAACTGGTAAACCAGTTTCAACAAGGTTGGTTGCAAATTTCACCATAACCCATCTGTCTTGCTTTGGACGGGTGGAATCTGATTCTCTTGTTTCAGAGATTGACAGTGCAGTTTCACATCTTGCGCAGTATGGTGTTACACGATAATCTTTGTAAATAAGCCCTTTATTATAAAGCTCCTTAAATGCCCAAATCACACTTTCCATAAATGGAGTATCCATTGTTTTATATGCGTTGTCATAATCAACCCATCGTGCCATCTGCTGCACATACTCACGCCAAGAGTCATTGTTTTGTGAGACAATCTCTCTGCATTTGTCATTAAACTTATCTACACCAATATTTTTCTCAATTTCAGTCTTGCTTTCAATGCCCATTGCAGTTTCTGCCTGCACTTCTATTGGAAGACCGTGACAATCCCAACCCCACTGTCTTGGGACACTATAGCCTTGCATGGTTTGATATCTTGCGATCATATCTTTGATAAAAGATACTAAAACTGTGCCATGATGAGGTTTACCAGTCGGAAATGGAGGTCCATCATAAAAAACGATTTCTTTATCATCTTTCTTTAATGATTTTTCAAAAGTTTTGTCCTTCTCCCAAAATTCAAGAACTTCCTTTTGAACTTCACCCAAATTTGGTACTCTTTCAAGCTCTTTACTCATACTTTTTCCTCCCATAAAAAAAGCTTTAAACTGATTGCAAAAAACCAGCTTAAAGCATAAGTTTACCATTCACAATCAAAGTGCAAACACACCCATGTTCGTTTACGGGAACAAGCCGGAGAGACCTAATCACCAAAAGTTTTCAGCCTTCTGCATCGTCAAGTGATACTTTATTTGCGTGCACCAGATGTTTTCACCAACCACATCATCTCTTCATGGCCACATTTCAATCAAAGCGTGTCTTGACTCAAACGCATTTACTTTACAGTAAATATATTATTCTCAAAATTGCACTTTGTCAAGGATTTTGGAAATATTTACAAAGAATTGACATTTATTCTTGCATTTTATTATAATATAATCAAGTGAACGAGGTGCACATATGATTTACAACGATGAAAAACAAAAAATAAAATTAAATGAACTCAAAGATGCAATTAAAGATTATCTTGAAAAGAATTCTCAAAATCTTAGACAATATGATATTGAAATGCTCAATTATTCAGCCACAGAATTGGAAAATCCAGCTAAAATAGATGATGACAAATACAAAATCCCACATAAATATCTTTATGACCAATTAAGCAAATTGCAGAAAGGTATTGGCGGATATAATATTGATGATATCATAAGCAATATTGCCACATATAAAGAATATGATGGTCAAATTCCTAAAGAAAAAGGCGAACTGCTTGAAAATTTGTTCAGTGATAAAGATAACTATTTTTATTTACACAACATTAATTACCGCGGGATGATTAAGGACGAAAATCAATTACATGATATTGCACAAAATATTTGTAAAGAAGGATTGCGACTGACCACAATGGGAAATGAGGTGGGTAAAATTTCATATACTTCATTAAACACAAAAGAAGATAAAGGCATGCTTTCATTTTTACCTATGTGGGACACTAAATCTGGCCTAATTATTATGCAAATACCAAAAGAAAAAGTTGATAACAATGAAAATATAATTGGATCTGACTCAAGTACGACTTTAAACCCAGAAAACCCAGGTAATGTATTACCTGAATACGTATCTGGTTATATTGAAGATGATAAATTTATAAAAAATCCAGTTAAAAAAGAAGATCAAAAACAATATAAATATCAAACAAATGAAATAACGCAAGACAATAGTTTAGAAAATTAACTATAACCATGCTTTTAAAAGCATGGTTTTTTATTATTATACAAGTAATCACAAAAACTTTCTATGTCACCAGCACCTAAAATAAGTAAAATATCACCTTCTTTAAGTTTTGACAAAATATCTTTTTTTAACGCACTGTATTCAATATAACTTTTGGCCTTCTGCCCTGCCTCTGAAAGACTTTTTACAAGTCCATCTTGATCAATGCCATCTTTTGGGCGTTCTCGTGCCGGATAAGTTTTATAGACAAACACTTCTTTTACGCCGTTAAAACAAACAGTAAACTCATCAAGAAGAAGTTTAGTTCTTGAAAAAGTATGTGGCTGAAAAACAACATAAATATTTCCCTTTGCAATGCTTTGTGCAATTTTAATTGCAGAAATTATTTCTGCCGGATGATGGGCATAGTCATGAAAAATTCTTGCTTCGTTTATACTGGGATATTCTTGAAACCTTCTTTTGACCCCACAAAAATCAAGCAAAGAACTTTTTATAATTTTATCACTTATTCCAAAGTTTAGTGCTACACAAATCGCCGCAACTGCATTATAAATATTATGCCTTCCAAACACGCCAAGTTGTATATTACACAGTTTTTTACCTAAAAAATAACAATTAAACGAATATTTACCAAGTTTGTATTCTTTAATATTTTTTGCACAAATTACACCATTGTTGCTTAAAGAAAAACCTATACTTTTCCCATTATACTTATTATCCACATTTGGGTCGTCAGCACAGTAAACAACAATCCCGCCTTTCTTTGTATGCTGTGCAAATTTAGAAAAGGATTTTTTTATGTTATTGAGATTTTTGAAATAATCAAGATGATCTTTTTGAATATTTAAAATAACACTGACGTCACTTTTAAGTGACAAAAAACTGTCCATGTATTCACATGCTTCAGTGATAAAATAATCACTGCCACCCACATTCACATTTCCATCAATAAAGTCAACTTCTCCACCAATATGAATTGTTGGATTAAGCCCAGCGTCACAAAAAATTTTTGCTATCATAGCAGTTGTGGTGGTTTTACCATGGCAACCTGCAATGCTTACGACATGTTTATATTGCGCGGCAAGAAGCCCAAGTGCCTGCGACCTGGTAATTATTTTTTTACCAAGCTTTTTGGCAAGCACAAGCTCCTTATCATCATCAGATATTGCAGCGCTTACTATAATTATATCAGCCATTTTAATGTATTCGGACACAGAATTCACACAAACATCTATGCCACTTCTTTGCAATTTTTTTACTACTGCACTATCAATTCTGTCTGAACCTGTAATAAAATATCCTTTACATTTAAGTATTATTGCAAGGGCGCTTTGACTTATTCCACCAATACCCAAAAAATGTAAATGCTTATTATTTTTCATATTAGTACTATATGAAATTCATAACAATTGCGTGAAATATAGACAAATAAAAAAGGTCAGTAAAAACTGACCTGAATGCCCAAAATTATTCCCAGCCTTATAACAAGGGTAGCAATTAGTCTTGTGCTTGTGCTTTAGCTTCTTCAAAAGCTTTAAGTACGATGTCACGGATTTCCTCTCTGGTCTCGGTGTTGCTTGGATGTACAACATCTTTGAACTGACCATCAGGAGTCTTACGATTAGGCATTGCGATAAAGTAACCTTCAGTACCTTCAATGACCTTTACATCGTGTACAACAAAGCAATCATCAATAGTGAAAGAAACACTTGCTTTGATTTTGCTTGTTTCGTTTTTCACAATGCGTACTCTTACGTCTGAAATCTTCATAGTCTACCCCTCTTTTAGTAAATTTAGTTGTTCATATTAACTATGAACAATTTTATTGTATAATATAATTATCAAAATAGCAAATGATTTTAAATAATTTAAAATATTTTTTATCACAATGTTTTTACTAAATTATTCAAATATTCTTTAAGGTTTTGCTTAATAGTTTCATCTTTAAGTGATGTTTCAATCACACATTTCATATATTCCAAATTGTTTCCAAGGTCATAGTATTTCGCATCAAACTCTAAAGAAAGTACATTTTTATTTTGAATTTCCATAGCAATTGCCTCTGGGAAAAACACTTCTCCATTTTGGTGTTTTTCACACTTTAGAATATTTGCAAAGATGCTTGGCAAAACAACATATCTTGCAACTGATGCCAAATTTGATGGCTTATTTTCAAGCTTTGGTTTTTCAACAAATCCCTTAACTTCAACAACTTTTTTTGCGACAGTTTTACCTGGCTTGATTATTCCATAGCTTGAAATTTTATCATCAGAAACATACAATGATCCAACAACGTATTTGCCATATTGTTCATAGCACTCAATAAGCTGTGCACTGGCAGGCTTTTGTTCACTTTCATTAATACAAACATCATCTGCAGTCATAAGCAAAAATGCTTCATTTTTGACATATTTTTGCGCAGACATTACAGCACCACCACTTCCGTTCATCTTTCCTTGATATACAAATTTTATATCAAGATTATCAACAACATTTCTCCATCTTGTAAGCAATTTTTCTTTGTCTGTTCCCGCAATCAGCTTTTCCAAATCTTTATCATGGCGTAAAAATCTTATCACATCTTTTTTCTGTTTTGAAATCACAATAATAACTTGTTTTATGCCACTTTCAAGGCACTCTTCAAGTAAAAATAAAAGTGCAGGAGTGTTACCTATTGGGAACAGCTCTTTTGCAACAGCTTTTGTTGCAGGCAGAGCCCTTGTGCCTTTCCCCGCCATAAGAATAACTGCTTTGTTAACTTTTTTTATTTCCATAATAATCTCCTCTTTATATTTCATACTTCATTTTATGTAGAGTTTAAAAAAACGGGGCAACTTTTATAAAATTGCCTCGCAATATTAATTAAAATACAACTTTTATGTGCACCTTTTTACCTTTCTTAAGCACAACTTGACCTTCAGGCTTAATAATCATGTTAGGATCATCAATTTTTTGGTCATTTATCGAGATACCACCTTGAGCAATAAGTCTTCTTGCCTCACCATTAGAAGCAGTGATGCCAGCCTTAGTTGCAAGTTCAAGTACGCCAATACCATTTGGATAGTCTTTTGCAGCAATGTTTACGGTTTTCATATTCTCACTGTCACCTTTGCCACTGAAGATGTCTTCTGCAGTTTTTTGTGCAATACGTGCATTTTCTTCCCCGTGAATAAGACTTGTTACAACAAACGCCATCTGTTTCTTTGCTTGGCGAATATCACTGGCACAAAGTTCATTGATCTGTTCAATAGGCATATCGCTGAACCATTTTAAAACAGTTGCAACGTCAGCATCATCAACGTTCATAAAGTACTGGTAAAAGTCATAGACTGACGTTTTACCTTCATCAACCCAAAGTGCACCACCACTGGTTTTACCCATTTTTTCACCTTTACTGTTAAGAAGAAGCGGTGTTGTCATGACATCAAGAGTCACATTTTTCTTTTTACGCATAAGCTCTACGCCGGCAACCATGTTTCCCCACTGGTCAGAGCCTCCCACTTGAAGCACACAACCATATTCTTCATTGAGATGTTCAAAGTCAAAGGCTTGAATAGGCATATAGCCCATTTCAAGGAAAGTAAGTCCACCAGTTGCAAGACGCTTCTTATAAGCTTCAGCAGCAAGCATAACATTGACGTTAAAATATGTGCCAACATCACGCAAAAAGTCAACATAGCTGTACTTATTCATCCAGTCAGCATTTGACACTATCACTGCAGGGTTTTCACCATCAGTTCTTATGAATTTCTTACTTAATTTTCTGATATTCTCTAAATTCTTTTCAATTGTTGCTTTGTCAAGCATTGTGCGCATATCACTTCTGCCAGATGGGTCACCAATTTGCGCAGTTGCTCCGCCAATGACCAAAATACCGTGGTGACCAGCTTCTTGTAAAAATCTGAAAGTACGCAAAGAACACAAATGCCCCATATGTATTGCATCTGCAGTTGGGTCAATTCCCAAATAGAATGTGATAGGCTTTCCGTTTAAAAGTTCTTTCAGCTTTGCTTCATCAGTTGTCTGATAGATCAGCCCACGTTTCTTTAAAAAATCATATAAATCAAGTCCGTTAATTTTCATAAATCTCTCCTTAAACACTAAAATTTTACCACATATAAACATTTAAGTAAACAGATTTATAAAAAAGCTTTTAATATTTTCATGATTGAATTTAAAAATCAAGTAAATAAAAAGGGTGAACTTCTGTTCACCCAAAATTATTTTATCTAACTTGCATTTCGTTTCCAGTAATAAGCTGCAAGTCCACCATCTGAAGAATTATATTTTAAATTTGTTGCATTTGTGCTGGCATTTGTCACATCAATTTCTGTCCCACTTGTTGCGGTTTCATATGATGTATAATACCAACCACTGGTATTAATTGTAACACTGGTAAGTCTACTGCAACCAAAGAATGCATAGTTTCCAATGCTTGTCACACTGTTTGGTATCGTAATACTTGTAAGCCAACTGCAACTCAAGAATGCTCTTTTTCCAATGCTTGTCACACTGTCTGGAATTGTCAATGTGCCGGTAAGCCCACTGCAACCATCGAATGCATCATCCCCAATGCTTGTCACACTGTTTGGTATCGTAACACTTGTAAGCCCTTTGCAATTATGGAATGCAAATTCCCCAATGCTTTCCACACTGTTTGGTATTGTTGTATTATTACATCCTTGTATTAACGTATTTGTGGATTTCTCTATAATTGCATTACAATTATCTCTGCTCTCATATTTTGTATTTCCACTGTCTACTACTATACTGGTAATCCCACTGCAACCATGGAATGCACTGTTTCCAATGCTTGTCACACTGTTTGGGATTGTTATGCTTGTAAGCCCACTGCAATATGCGAATGCAGAGTTTCCTATGCTTGTCACACTGTCTGGAATTGTTATCTCAGTAAGTCCTGTGCAACCATCAAATGCCCCATATCCAATGCTTGTCACACTATTTGGGATTGTTGTATTCTTACATCCTTGTATTAACGTATTTGATTTATCTATAATTGCATTGCAATTATCTCTGCTGTCATATTCTGTATTTCCACTGTCTACTACTATACTGGTAAGCCCACTGCAACCATAAAATGCTTCTGATCCAATGCTTGTCACACTGTTTGGTATTGTCAATGTGCCAGTAAGCCCACTACAATTACCGAATGCCCAATCCCCAATGCTTGTCACACTGTTTGGGATTGTTACACTGGTAAGTCCTGTGCAACCATAGAATGCCTCACTTCCAATGCTTGTCACACTGTTTGGGATTGTTGTATTATAACATCCTTGTATTAACGTATTTGATTTATCTATAATTGCATTACAATTCTCTCTGCTGTCATATCTTGTATTTCCACTGTCTACTACTATACTTGTAAGCCCTGTGCAACCAGCAAATACGCCAGATCCAATGCTTGTCACACCGTCTGGAATTGTCAATGTGCCAGTAAGCCCACTACATTGATAGAATGCATCACTTCCTATGCTTGTCACACTGTTTGGTATCGTAACACTTGTAAGTCCACTGCAACCCCAGAATGCATACCTTCCAATGCTTGTTATTGTGTTTGGCATATAGACCGCTGTAATATTATAGTTATAAGAAAACGCTCCTGAAAAACTCGAAGTTGTGTTGTATATCGCCTTCACATCTTTTATGCCATATGTACCATTATTATATTGTCTTGGTATCACTACCACCCCAGTCGGCTCGTTTGATGTGTTTTGTTTGACAGTATAATATCCACCTTCATTTGCATTATAAATAAACTCAAATTTATTTAAATCTGTTGCTGTGCGAGTATAAACATTGTATATACCACCTTCACCCAGTATTTCACCATCTTCTATCCCTTGCGTCATCCCTTCATCTGTGAAGTATCCACAACATTCTGTGTAGTCATTTGCCTCTTCTGGCGCATCAGACAAATTAAATGTAAC
>CAKJZE010000060.1 GCA_918285425.1 Clostridiales bacterium | reverse complement strand
AATTTTTTGTTGCCTTGTTATCAAAACAATTTTCGCCTTGAAATCCTTTGAGTAATCAATAAAACAAACAATATTTAATTATGTAAACTCCGACTTGAAATCTTTTGAAAATAAATTTAATGAGAATTAAAATTTATATTACATGTATAATAATCATTTTTTAATATAGATACTATTTATATATGCGTGGATTTGTTGACTATTTTAATTCAAAAGTATAAAATAATATTGTTTAAAAGGCAGATAAATGGTTAAGAAAAATTATTTTAAATATTTTGTAACATTTATATTAACGGCAATTTTTGTTGCCTTATTTTCAGTAAGTTTTATTCCTGCAAATGTTGTTGCAGGTGCTGAAAATTTTGTTGTTAATTCTGATAACAACATTATAAAATCAATTGAAGGCGATTTTGTTGGCAGTAAGATTGAAAGTGCTAATGATGTATTTGACTATCTTGAGAATTTCAAAGAAGATTTTAAATTCACAAGTGCAAGTGCAAGTTTAAAACTTAACAGAGTAGTGGAAAGTTTAACTGGCGAAGTTTATAAATTTGATGAATATGTTGATGATGTGCGCGTCTATGGTGGGGAACTTAACGTAAGCGTAAACAGAAACAAAAGAATAAAGGTTATTGATGGTAAATATTTCACTGCACCAGTGTATGACAACACAATTAATTACAGTCAACAAGATGCAATGCAAATTGTTCAGGAAAAATATAAAGAAGCACAATTATACTGTGAAGAGCTTGTAATTTTGCTTGAAGATGATGCCAACTGTTTGACTTATATTGTTAAAGTGGATTTGGCAGAAGAAAGTTTAAGAGTTTTTGTAAGTGCGCAAACTGGACAGATTGTAAAAGAAGTAGGGGGCAACACACTTGTAAGAAGCAGTATTTCTGCAAATGGTTATAATGCAAGTGCAGATACGATTGAAGTTACCATAAACGATCAAAGTGTAACACTTCCAGTCACAAAATATACCAGCACCAATGGTGGTGGGTATTTTTATGCTTTATCAGATGCAACAGCTTCAAAAATTTATATGACAAACGGGCAACATCAGACAGACTATTCTTATGTTTGCTATGACACATCATTAAACAACAATAATCCTTCAGACTATTTTACTGATAATGATGCACTTAAAGCATATAGCAATTTACTTACCTGTTATAACTTTTACGCGGACATAGACAGCTTCGGTAAAACTTTTTTTGGAATACAAAATGGCAACAATAAGACCATAGACCTTATCGCAATTGTGCACTTTGGATCTTCTTATGAAAATGCAGGATATGTTGAACCTGCAAAAAACAATTCGACAGGTAAATATGAAACTTATGGATATTTTATTTTCGGAGATGGCAAAGCTGGTTCTTCAAATTCATTTGTAAATGGTCTTGACATTGTTGGACATGAGTATCAACATGCAATAACTTCAAGTGTAACAAATTTTGAGTATTCTGGTGAATCTGGTGCTCTTGCAGAGGCCTTTTCAGATATGTTTGGTGCAGTTATTGAGGGCAAGGGTATTGAATCATCTGACTTTTGGAAGCTTGGCGAAGATGTTGTGCTTAATGGCACTAAATATTTAAGAAACATGGCAAATCCATCAGCTACTGGTTGTGTTTCAAACTATAGTCAAATTGCTTCATTCACAAGAAATAAAGCTTCTGACTATGGCGGAGTACACTATATTTGCACACTTCCAACTTATGCGACATATTTGATGTATAAAAAGAATCCAACATTTTTTACAGAGTATAACATTTTGCAGTTGTGGTATCAGACTTTAACACATCTTACTTCAACTTCAGGTGTAGCAGATTTTTGTTCAGCAATGATTACTGCAGCGGAAGAACTTGAATATTCAAGCGAGATAATAGGAATAATTGACTATGCTTTTGCAAGTGTGGGTGTGCCGGGTTATTCTGGGATAAGAACTTGGAATAATAATTCGCTTACTACACTTCAGGGTGCAGGCACACTTGCAAGTCCGTATCTTATTAATTCTGCAGCAGATCTTGCATCACTCGCATACTATGTGAATAATGGCGAAGATGCATATTTAACTGCAAGATACAAGCTTAACACAGATATAAGTTTAAGCGGAGTGAAATGGACGGCTATTGGTACGGCATCTCACCCATTTAATGGTTATTTTAATGGCTCAAGCCACACTGTTTCTGGTCTTAATTTGCAATCAAGTGATACAGAGACATTTGCTGGATTATTTGCATATGTTGGTGAAAATGGGTATATCTATGATCTTAACATTGGTAAATATACGACGACTTCACAAGCTGAATATGTGGGTGCGATTGTTGGAAAAATGGAAGGAACTATTACAGGTTGCAGTTCGCTTTTAAACATCACTGGAACAAATGTTGGTGGGATTGTTGGTCTTATGGTTAATCGTGATGGTGGACAAAGACTTACAAACAGCTTTGTACAAGCGGATTTAGTGGGTGAAACAGTAGGTGGACTTATTTGTACATTTGCGACATATAAAAATCAAGATGACAATATTTATGAATCAGCATATGTTGCAAGCAACTATTTCCAAGGAAATTTAACAGGAACAAAAATTGGTGGTCTTATAGCTATTGCAAACGGAATTTATCTTGCAAATAATTTGGTTTATGCAACTGTTGACGGCAGAGATGAAAGTGCACAGCTTGGCGGGCTTATTGCAAGTCTTGACTTTAAAAACTTATATGAAAGTACAACGCCACAAAATGTGTATAACTATGTTTTAACTAACAGGGTTTATGTAAACTTTAAAAATGCAGAAGATGCAGATAAAGGACTTTTGATCGCGTCTCTTTCAGGAACTGCAATTGGTGGCAGGACATACATAAGTGGAAATATTGTTAAACTTATTTCAGGTTTGCAACTTATACAAACAGTTGAAAATGATAATGCCTTTAAAGCAGAAGATAATAAAATCAGCACTGATACAATTTTCAGCGGAGATTTTGATTTTGACAATGCTTCTTACTTTAAAAATCAAGAGTGGACAGTTTTGACTCAAATTTCAGCATTTGATCTTACTGGAACTTTTAAAATCAATAAAAATCAAATGCCAACATTTAAAGAAATGGAATTTTGGATCAGCAGTGCAAGCTACTCTTTTGATGGTGGAAATGGCAGTGTTTCAGACCCTTACCAGATTGCCACTGCAGAGCAACTTGCTGCGCTTGCCAATTGTATGACAAATGAATATAACCATACACTTTATGCATCAAAGCATTATATACTTACTGCTGACATAGACCTTTCAGGGAAAATTTGGGCAGGTATTGGTGTGACGCGCTATATGTTTATTAATAACGTGCTGACAAGGGATCTTAATGGTTCAGATCCAACACTGACACTTGCTTTCACTGGTACTTTTGATGGCAATGGACACACAATAAAAAATATGACTACGCTTGGTCTTTACTCTATTGGTAGTCAGTCAAATGATGGAAACAATTTCTATCTTTATGAGTTTATGCCTGCACTTTTTGGTCTTACATCAGTACAAGAATCTTCAGGACAGATAATCAATACTCCAACAATCAAAAATGTAACTTTGCAAAATATTTCATCAAGCGGCAACTATGCTGCAAGTGTTGTAAGCAGAGCTTACGCTGCTGTAACTTTGCAAAATGTTAAAGCAATAGATGGGAAGGTTATGTCAAACGGAGTTGCTGGTGGTCTTGTGGGAAGAATTGAAGGCATTGGAGCTTCGTACAGTTCAAATCCTGTAAGCAATATTACAGATTGCTATACATATTTGACAGTTTCTGGTGTTATTGCTGGTGGCGCAATTGGCTATGCAACTAATGCAACAACTACAAATGATTCAACTTTAAATGTTATTAATTTCTTAAACAGAAGCACTGTTAATGTTATTGGCAGTGAAATACAATCATATTATAATCCTTCAGTTTCTGCATATGGTGTTTATTATCTACCAGCCGGTGGTTCAGTTTTAGGCGTTGCACTTACTAAAAATATAAATCTTATAAACTGCATAAATTTTGGCAATATAGTTACATACACGCAAGGTGCATACCTTGGGGCATATATTGGAACTGTTGGCGTAGGGGATATGCTTACAAAAACCTCAATCAATATTGTGGTTGATTCATGTAAAAATTACAGCAAAATGTATTATATCATGCAGAAGGATAATAATGTGGGTGGCAATATAATAGGTGGCACTTATGACTCTCTTACAAGTATGATTAATTTGTCAGTTAATGATAAAACATACACAAATCAAAGTGCTGCAGAAGTTTATTATAACAACTCTAACAATATAAGTGTTCAATCTTCTCTGCAGATAAGTGAAGATGCGAAAGGACAGGGGGATTTTGACATTTATAATGATGAATATTATACAAATGAGACCTATTTTAACTTAAGCTATGCATGGACAGAAGATGATATTTTAAGATTGGGATTTTTGGTTACATTTATGCTTGAAGATGGTACAATATTAAAACAAGATGTTGTTATGGAAGGGGGATCGGTTACTCCTCCTGAAACAGTACCAACAAAAGCGTCAACACTTGCATATGATTTTGAATTTGTGGGCTATAGTCAAGACTTTTCAAACATAACAAAAGACACAGAGATTTATGCTGTGTTTAATGCTGTGGCAAGAGAATATAAGGTGACATATGAAGATGAAAACGGAAATGTCATTGCTGTGCTTTCCCTTAAATATGGGGACTCTGTTGATCAGGATATTGAATATAACAAAAAACAAAGTAATCTTTTCATTAAATATACTTTCTTGCACTTTGGCGAAGAAAACCAAACTGTAACTGGAGATATGGTTGTACGCCCTGTTTATAAAACAGAAATAACTTCTGTAGGTGTTATATCTTTGTTTTTATTGTTTTCTGTCTGTGTCAGTGTGATTTCAATAGTGCTTCGTAGAAAGAAAATATAAACTTGTAAATTTTAGCAATAAAAAAAGCTACGTAATCGTAGCTTTTTTACTTTAATCAATATTAGTTTAAAGATTCTTTGAAGTTTTTACCAAACTTGAATGCAGGAGCTTTGCAAGCTGCAACTTTAACTTTAGCACCTGTCATAGGGTTAAGACAAGTTCTTGCTGGTTTGTTCTTTGCTTCATATGTTCCGAAACCAACCAATGCAATTTTGTCATTTTTTGCAAGAGCCTCTTTAACTGTTGCTACATAAGCATCATAAAATTCTGTTGTTGCTTTTAATGTTGCGCCAGTTTTGTCAGCAACTGCTCTTAAAAATTCAGTTTTGTTCATACCCTAGGGTCCTCCTTTTTTGCAACAAAGTTTTCCTTTGTTTGCTTTAATTATCTTAATTTTACCATAGTTTTAAACCATTTAACAAACGATTTTAATAAAAAATCACAGAAAATCCCTATTTTTTCAAGAAAAATAGGGGTTTTGAGCTGTTTTTTATTAAATTTTTATTTATTTAAATAAAATAATTGGGATTATTATATTTGAGCTGCGACAAGAGTTTTCAAAGGATTTATTATCCTAAAGCTTATTTATACTCATCAAAAGCACGGTTATATCTGCAGGGTTAACTCCGCTTATTCTGCCTGCTTCAGCAATTGTAAGTGGTTTAATTTGATTAAGTTTTTCTGCTGCTTCTTTTCGCAGACCCTTTATCAGTGTATAATCTATGTCGGCTGTAAGTCTTTTTTCTTCAAGTTTTCTTTCTCTTTCAATAAGTTGTTTTTCCATCGCAATATAGCCTTGATACTTTATTTCGGTAAGTGCAGAAATAAGTTCAGATTTTTTAAAGCCCTTCAGAAGTCCAAGTGCTTTTATTGCAGAGTAAGCTTCCACTTTACTTCGCTTGACAAGATTTTCAATTGAAAGCCCATTTGGGGCAGGGGTTTCACCAACAGATGCAAGATAGTCATTAAGCTCATCTGATGGCTTAATTATGGCTTTACACTTTTGTTTAATTTTTTCTATGTTAGCCATTTTTTTAAGAAATTTGTTGTATCTTTCATCTGTCACAAGTCCTACATCTCGGCCAATTTGAGTAAGCCGAGCATCAGCATTGTCTTGACGAAGAAGCAGCCTGTATTCTGCACGACTTGTCATCATTCTGTATGGTTCTATTGTGCCTTTCATGGTCAAATCATCAACCAACACGCCAAGGTATGAGCTGTCACGAGGAAGAATGAGTTGCTGTTTGTTTTGAAGATACAAATGTGCGTTTATTCCGGCCAAAATTCCCTGTGCAGCGGCTTCTTCGTATCCGCTTGTGCCATTTATTTGACCAGCAGTGAAAAGACCTTTTACATGCTTACTTTCAAGAGTTGGGAACATACCCAATGGATTTATGCAATCATATTCAATTGCATAGCCATAGCGTACAATTTGTGCATTTTCCAATCCATTTACACTTGCTACCATTTGATGTTGCACATCTTTTGGCATAGATGTGCTCATGCCCTGAACATAGATCTCGCTGCACCTTGCGCTTTCTGGCTCAAGGAAAATTTGGTGAGTGTCTTTGTCTGAAAAGCGTACAATTTTTGTTTCAATTGATGGGCAATATCTTGGGCCAGTTCCAACAATAACTCCGCTGTACATTGGCGCGCGTGAAAGATTATCAAGTATTATTTGCTTTGTCTTTAAAGTTGTGTAACCAAGATAGCAGACATGAGTGTTTTTGTTTGCTTTCTTTGTAAGAAAACTGAAGGTTTGTATGTGTGTGTCGCCCTTTTGAACTTCAAACTTTTTAAAGTCTATTGTACTTTTCTCAAGGCGGGGAGGTGTGCCTGTTTTAAAGCGCACTATCTCATAGCCCAGTTTTGCAAGGCTGTCAGAAAGACCCTTTGCATTTTTAAATCCAGATGGTCCACTATCCTTAATTTCTTCACCAATAATTGTTCTGCTGTTTAAATATACCCCAGTTGTCACCACAACTGCGTTTGTTTTTATTTCTTTTCCTTTACGCGTTTTGACTGCGCAAACTTTGCCATCTTCTTGCAAAATTTCTGTTGCTTCATCTTCAATAAGCGTTAAATTATCTTGATTTAAAAGTGTTTCAAGCATGTTGTCATGATAGGCATGCTTATCAACTTGTGCGCGAAGGGAGTGTACTGCTGGGCCTTTACCCATGTTCAGCATACGCAGTTGAAGTGTGGTTTTGTCTGCATTTATACCCATTTGTCCACCAAGGGCATCAACTTCGCAAACCAGATGTCCTTTTGCGGTTCCGCCAATGCTTGGATTGCATGCCAAAAAAGCTACGCCGTTTTTATCCAGTGTGATGATGGCGGTTTTGTGTCCGGTTCTTGCAAGTGCAAGTGCACTTTCGCATCCGGCATGACCAGCGCCAATCACAACTGCGTCATAGCTTAAACATACATTATTAACTTTACTTTTTGTACTATTTTTCATATTTATTTTTCTTGACTGGTTTGTGATATGTGGTTAAGTATGTTTTCAAAATCTGTTTCGAAGCCACACAGATATTCTCTGCCTTTTGGTCTTCTTACAAGTTTTAATCCGAATTTTTTTATCATATTTTGACTTGGTGTGTTTGTTTGATCAATTTTGGTGAAAACACAAGTTGGTTTGCAGTGAAAATATTTTTCATAGTTTGTAAACAACTCTGTCAACATTTCTGTTGCTACACCCTGGTGTTGCATGACTGGGTTTATTGCAGCATAGATAAGGTTAACTTCTGGCTTGTGGTTTAAATTAAAGACATTATATAAAACAAATCCTGCAACTGTGTCCTTTGATGCCTTTGCAATAAGAATATTTCTGAACTCATCAGTGCCAATAGGGAAGCGATCATAATTAATATCAATAAGTTCTGGCAGGTTATAGTAGATATTATCTTCCAAAACGTAGTGATGAATTGCTTTAAAACCTGGTGTGTTGCGATGTTTAGTTTCCCATTCATGAATTAAAAGCTTGTCTTCTTTTACTATTGATGAAAAAGTTAGTTTCATAGTTTTAACCTCTTATGTCTATTTGCCCAAACAAAATTTGCTGAAAATTGCGTCAATTATTTCTTCGCTTGTGGTATTGCCAGTTATTTCACCAAGTGCACTGTATGCCATGTTAAGATCAATGGTGATAAGGTCAAGGGTAAATGTGTCAATGTTAGCAATTGCATCACTGATTGATTGGCTTGCCCTTGAAAGTGCATCAATGTGTCTTTGATTTGCAATGGTCAATCCGCCTTCCATATGCTTGTCTTCACAAGCCATATCATAAAGCCTTTTTGTGAGATTGTCAATTCCACTTCCGTTTAAAGCGGACACATAAAGTATGTTGTCAGTGTCTTTGCAGTTTTGCAACTTGTCTGCCTTGTTTATAATTATTAAATGTTTGTGTGAATCAAGAAGATTTTTGACATTTCTGTCTTCATCAGTTTCATTTACGGTGTCTTTAACAAACAATATTATATCTGCACTTTTAATGATGTTTTTTGCCTTGTCAACACCAATTTTTTCAATCTGATCATCAGTTTCATGAATTCCGGCGGTATCATAAAGGTTAAAGCGAAGTCCATTTATGCTGAAACTGCCTTCAATTATATCTCTTGTTGTGCCGGCAATAGGGGTGACAATTGCTTTTTCATCACCAAGCAGGCGGTTTAAAAGACTGCTTTTGCCGACATTAGGTTTTCCAACTATTGCAACATTTACTCCATTTTTTATCATCTGACCAGCGGCAGAAGTTTTAAGCACTTTATCGATGACTTTTTGTAAATTTTGCAATCTTTCTTTTGCATTGTTTTTTGTTATATATTCGATAGTTTCTTCTGGATAGTCAAAAGAAACCTCAAGTTCTGACAAAATATCAACAAGTTCTTTTTGGGCATCAAATGCACACTTACTTAAAGCCCCAGAAAGCAGATTATATCCCGCGCGAATCTCTGCGTCACTTTGAGCATTTATCATGTCCATCATGCCTTCGGCATCTGAAAGTGCCATTTTACCATTTACAAATGCCTGTTTTGTGAATTCACCAGGCGTTGCAAGCCTTGCACCATTTTTAATAAGGGTTGCGAGTATGCCTTTTGTGATTTGCACACCACCGTGGCACTGAAACTCCACCACATCTTCACCTGTATAGCTGTTTGGGGATCTGAAGACAACACACATTGCTTGCTCACAAAAATCAGAGGCAGAAAAATTACCAAGCATCATCATACGGGAAGTAAACTGACTTGGAGTTAAACCACTTTTTGTTTTGAAAACACTGTCAGCAATTTTTACTGAATTTGGCCCTGACATTCTGACAATAGAAATAGCCCCGCTTGAAAGTGGGGTAGAAATTGCAGCAATTGTGTTTGTGTCTTTTATCATCATAGATGATATTATAATACAATAAAAATAAAATTACAATACATTTTTTATGTAAATTTATAAAATAAAAAACCTTGCAACAAGCAAGGTTTTCTATGATTATGCTGGAATCAATCCCCAAAGATTTGGTGAAATTGAGAAGCATATAATCGCAGCCCAGAAAAGTATAAATAAAACTCTTGTTAAAATTGTTTTGTCTGCAACAGCTTCAAATGTTACCACAAGTATAAGTGCCATTGGGCCATAATACATTGCATAAACCATAATGTTAAGCCATACTGATCCAAGTGGGATATATCCCCAAATATTGTTTGTGATATTTACAATGTAAATAAGTGTGATGATAACTGCAATAAATTTGCCCAAGTTGTTCCAAAGTTGTTTATCTTTCTGCTTTGCAGATTGTGTATCATTTGCCATAATCTTTATCTCCTTAAGTTAATTTTACAATATAAAACAAAAATTTACAAATAAATATAAATATTTTTTAAATTTTTGATAGTAGGTTTATTTTTAAAGGTAAGAAGGTCAATATTGACAATTTATATGATAAGGATTATAATATGGTGCATATTCGGAGTTAATTATGATTGATTTTGATAAAAAATTAAAAAAAGAATATTTACATACTGAAAACAGAAATGGAAGGTGGAACCGTGTTGTTGCATCTTGTATTAAAAAACAAAAGCCATTTTTGTTGAATCTTTATACATCAAATCCATTTAATCCAAACAATTATTATCGCAGATTGAGGTGGGATAGTATAAAAATATATAATCTTATTCAAAATTTAAATTTTTCTGCGGTCACCGATCAAGAAAAACTTGATCTTCTTGATACATATATAAGAGAAAATGTTATACAGACCTATGAATATGATGGAAAGAATGATATTTTTTATCTTACAAAGATGGATGGAAGCGTTATTGAAATAAAGAAAATATCAGATTTTATAAAAGATGAATACTTTGTAAAAAAACTTACAACACAGGAAAGGTTGGGGGAGTGCCACTCTGGAAGTATGAACTTGGCTTGTGTATTTGAAAATGTTTCTGATATAGTGATAGGTTGGTCAAGATTTTATAATAATAGGAATAAATTACTTCACACTTGGCTTGAAGCAAAAACTTCAGATGGTAAAGAAGTTGTGATTGATTATACTTTAAATGCAATTATTGATAAGAAAGCTTATTATGAACTTATTAATGTTGTGCCAATCAACAGGTTTGAAAGTAAATTTGTAAGAGATGATTATGAAAAACTTAAAAAATCATCATATAAAGGTATTAATTGCAGATCATACTTAATTTATCATGATGAAGTTATGAAAGCTATTGAAGAAGAGATTAAAGAGAAACAGGATGAAAAAGAGTAATAAAAAATTCCAACGTCGTTGGAATTTTTTATTTGTTTATTCAGCATCTTCGCGATTTTTAGTTTCTTCTTCTTTGTTCTTGCGATTTTTAAGTTTAACCACTACATATCTGTTTGGCTCGTTACCTTTGCTTTCAGTTTCAACTTTTGCATGGTCTGCAAGGGTGGAGTGAATTATACGTCTTTCGTTCGCACTCATTGGCTCAAGGCGAATATCATGATTTTCACGTACCACACGTGCTGCAGTTCTTTGTGCAAGAACTTTAAGGGTGTCTTCTCTGCGGTTTTTATAGTTATTGCTGTCAATCACAACTCTCTTGTATTCTTCGTGTTTTTTACCTTTATTGAACAGTGTGTTTACAAGGAATTGGAAACTGTCCATATTTTCGCCACGTTTTCCAATTATGATTGCAGCGTCTTCACCAGAAACATTTACATAGAAGCAATCTTCTTGCTCTTCAACGCTGACAACTATGTTTAAGCCCATTTTAGCAAGTAATTCTTCAATCAAAGATTTAAGACCATTTTCGCTTTCACTTTCACTTCCAACAGAAAGTTTAACGCGTGCTTTGTTGAACAAGCCTGCCTGTTCTAAAATGGTTATTTTTACTTGGTCTCTTGTTACGCCAAGCTTATAAAGTCCAAGTTCTATTGCTTGGTCAACTGTTTTGCCTTGTGTTTCAATACTTTTCATATGTTTACCCCTTATATTTTATTGTGTTTTCTCATTGATTTAAGAGCTTCTCTTTCAAGCCCAGCGATAATTTCTTCTTCTTTTTTCTTATAGACTGCATTAACAATAAGACTTGTGAGTGCAGATATTCCAATTGAGATTATTGCACTTGAAACGATGTAAAGTCCAAATGCTGAAGAAGATGTCATAACGAAGATTACCATGATGGCAGGAAGTAAAAACTTCATAAATTTCATTGCGCCACCAGTTTGAGCAGTAGCTTCAGTAAGTTTGTTTACAGCTTTATTTTTTGACTTACTCAATCTTTCTGTGATCCACTGTGAAAGGTAAGATGTTACAGCGGCAAGAATGGCCAAGATAAAGTAACCGTTCCAGCGTTGATTTTTTGTATGAACTGCACTTGTTACATTGTCATACAGTGTTTTGTTGGTGTTCTCAACGTAAGTTTGATACTCTTTTACTTTTGAGCTTGTTGCCATGCTTTTAAAGTTGTCATAGGTTGGCAGTGGACTTTTATAGTCATCTGTTACCCAAATATTGTCAATCCAAAGCCAGTTGTCTTTCACTTGAAGCCAAACTTCATTTGCAGCTTCACCAGCATCGCCGATTGCACTTGTGGTTGAAGTTTCAATGATAGTATAAAGGTTCACTTCATCATAAATAGTTTCAGACATTAAAGCAGATTTCATTGTGTTAAGAGCGTCATTTTCTGTCACTTCTGTTTTGAAATAGTAATAAAGAAAGCCATTTTTTTCATATTCGTTTTCGCTTTCTGCATTGCCATAAAGGATTGTTTTAATGTTTGCATGGTCATCAATCACATAACCATGCTGTTCAAGTGTGGTTTCAATGTTTGCTGTTGCAGTAGTCTGCAAGGTGTTAAGATATGCAGTTTGCATTTGGTCATATTGATTTATTGCTTTATATGCACTCATTGTACGAAGAGAGGCAAAAAGTGTGAAGAAAACTACCATGGTTAAAACAAGGTTAACAAGTGTGATGATACAACTTCCAAAAATGTTATAGCCCTCTTTTTTATAAAGAGCATTTGTCTGCATTTGAAGGGCTTGTTTGTCGCCAGCATATTTTTTATTCAGTCTTGCAATTTGAGGTGCAAGCTTTTGCTGAACAAGTGTTGTCTTTTTCGTGGTAAACTTTATAAGCAGATCAAGTGGGGAAAGACAAGCCTTTACAAGCAGTGTAAATAAAATAATAACCCAGCCATAGCTTACAACAGTTGCCTCAATCCAGTTAAGAATTGATGGCCACATACCTGTTGGTGCACTGACTGCGGTTAAAAGCATGTTTACATCAGCCATTTATAATCTCCTTTTACATTTATTTTTACAGGATCAAGCCCGCCCTTGCTGAAAGGATTGCATTTCACAATTCGCTTCATGGCAAGCCAAGATCCACGGGCAAAGCCCCATTCTTTTATGCTTTCCATAGCATATGTGCTGCAAGAGGGAATATATTTGCATACATGGGGAAGAAAAGGAGAGATGCATTTTTTATATACCCAAACAAAACCCATTCCGATATATTTTGGTACAGAAATTATGGTTTTAAAAAATTTTTTCATAAAAGTTCTGCCTTTTTCAAAATGTTTTCAAGGTCTTGTTTTACAACATTTAATTTTTCACCAACTATTGATTGCTTTGCAACAATAATAAGGTTGAAATTTGGGTTAAGGCCGTCAAGATATGGCGAAATTGCTGCACGCAATAAACGGCGGGCACGATTTCTGATAATTGCCCCGCCAATCTTTTTGCTTGCTGAAATTCCTATCTTTATATTTTTATTTTTACTCTTCGTATATACCAGTAACATATATTTACCATGGCAGGATTGACCAACACGATAAACATAATTGAATTGGTATTTCTTGCGAAGCCTAAACTGCTTTTTAAGCATAGCGAAGCGACCTTTCCTTTAAATTATTAGCCAGCTATTTTAGCTCTGCCTTTGTTTCTTCTTCTTTGAAGAACGTTTCTGCCACCTTTAGTTGCCATTCTGGTTCTG
>CAKJZE010000059.1 GCA_918285425.1 Clostridiales bacterium | reverse complement strand
AAGATGAAGATAACAATGATATTGCACCAACAATTCGTACAAATCACTATGGTGACAACAAAACAAGTCTTTTTACTTCAAAGTCTGATGAAAATAATAAAGAAGGCCTTGATTATATTGAAAATCAACTTGATTCAGATTTATTTAAACTTTATTCAGATGAAACAATTGCTGCAGACGAGAGTAAAAGAGATAAAAAACTTTATGCTGGTTACATGAATCAGACAACTGAAGAAGGTACTAAATTTTATGAAGGTGCGTATGAATACAGTAACCTTCTTAATGGTTTTGGTACAAATCAAAACACATATCGTGTCAATGAGTATGATAAAGATCTTGGTGGAAATCCTACTGACAAAACTGATGGTAAACTGAATCTTAAGAGTATGTATTTTGATGTAAATACAACAGTTTACATTGTTGTTAAAGTACCAGTTGGTGATGACTTGTCTATGCATACTTTGGGTATGAACATGAGTTATACTTTAAACCCTGTTGTATACCCTACTGACGATTATATATCCTATAATGAAAAAGCTAAAAAAGATGATAATAATAAAGTTGATTACCTTTATTATATTTTCTCTGTCACATACAATCGTGATCCAGAGAATGAGTATGTAAATTATATTGTTCACCCAAAACGCGGAAATTCTGTTGCTTATGATGCCCTTGCTGGTAATTATATTGAATATTATGGAAAGTATTTCAACTATTATGATTCTGGAAACAGACAAATTACTTATACGACTGAAACCATAGGTAATAAAACAAAAATAAAGCTTACAAATAGTTATTTATTAAGTTTAAAAAATGCAGGAATAATTAACGAAGAAATATACGAAAAATGTGTTTCTGACAGTGGTTATGGCTATAAAAATAATGGTACACAAACAGATGGATCTGATGGAAGCCCTTGGTTTGATAATATCTCAAAGGCTCTTGAAGCGATTAATTTTGAACGTCATAAATATGGTGATTTAAAAGTTGATCATATTGAATTTTCTGGAAATACTGATGATACAACCTTGCCTGATGACTATGATTCAAATGGTTTGAAAAAGTCATCAGACATTATTGCTGCTGTAAGAAAATTAATTAAAGTAAATGGTAAAGCAAATCCATATCTTCTTATTAATGGTTATAAAAACTTTATTAACTTATCTTCATTGGTAATATATACATTCACTGTTCAAGCGTTGACAATTGATGATTATCAGTATGATGGTACTGTTCTTCCTACTTATGAAAATGGAAGAGTGGTTTTGGAAAACAATGAGTATAACGCTGGCACTTCTTTTGAACTTGCAAATTCTGTGTATGTTGATGCCGGTATGAGTGAAAAAACTTATGTTGGCTCATTTGACGGTTATGTTCAAAAAGACGATGAATTTCTTTATACCTATATGCCTAATTACAATGGTGATACACCGAAAGGATTTAAAAAGCAATATACAGGACTACCTTATCTTCTTACAGGTGAATTGACTGGCGAAAATGCTGAAAATAAAACCGTTACGAATGATTTAGGCTTTGTTGAAAATACAATTATTCTTTTTGAAGGCATAAACACCGATGAACAACATTATGATTCATTAAAAACAAAATATGCCTTTGTAGGTTGGTTTGAGCAAAAGTATGACAGAGTGACCAAGCAATGGACTAATCTTGAACTTATGAGTCAAGACGAAAAGTACCCTTACCTTACTCTTGCAACTGAAGATACAATAATAGTTGCAGTATATAAGAGAATTGTTGATGTGACAATAACTTATGATAAAGAAGAAGTCACACTGCAAATGCCAAATGGATATATTGACAGCCTTGGCAAACCATTGACTATTGAAGATATTGAAGATGGCGGAGTTTATGATCATACTGAAGTGTCTGGTACATTCTTCTTTGATACTGATTTTGGTATGTACCTCACCCTTACTGGTGGCTACAGATTTAATGGATTCAGTTTATCTTATTTGGAAAATCAAGGTAATGATATACCATATGATAATAAATGTCTATCTTATAAAGAATACACCGAAGAAATAAATGGTGAAGAAAAAACTATTAAATATGTTGATACAAACAAAAATAATGTGAAACTTAATGGTGCACTTTATGTTTCTGCGCCTGTTTCTCAAGCAATAATGGTTGATCAAAAAGATATTGATGCAATGGAAATCAAAGTTAATACACAAAAATTAACTCTTGTGTATATTGAAGTTGATAACTATAACACAGAATATGGTTCATTTGCAGGTTTGAACTATAAATTACAAAAAGACGGAACAACATTGTTTGAAACAAATTCAAGTAATAGTAATTCTGGATTTACAGTAAAAAAAGATAGCACAAATCAGCCTCTAAATGTACAATTAGAGAACTCTAAATTAATTGTTTCTGGTTATTTTGACAATACAAGCAATTTAAAGATTATCACAACAAAAATATCTGGCTCTACATCAGAGGCTCAAATGTGGTATATAAATGGTTGTGCAATGCCTACAAATTCTCCTCAATATGCGGATTATAATTTAAATAGTAATCCAAACACGTATTATACTTTTGATATTAAATTTGAATATGCAGATAATGAATCTACTACATCTATTGATGAATCATTATTAAATAATGAAGAAAATTTTGCACTTGATAAAGATAATGCAGTTTATTACATGAAGTCAATTATAACAAACAGCCATACAGTTAATTTTGTTCATACGGTGAATGATAATGCAAGTTGTCTTGGCACAGCTAAGATGGGCTCTTTGGTTAATAGCGAGAGTGATTTGTCAGTTTTAAGTTATAACGGTATAATGTATGAAGGTGCAAATGAAATACTTAATAGCAGTAAAGCTCTCACCAAACAGAGTCAAAATAATTTTGCTTGGGATGCTGAATTTAATGTATATGTCAAATATGATTATTTATACATTGGTGGTAATTTATATAAATTTGTTGGTTGGTTTGCTTCAAATAATGCTTATCAATCAGGAAATTCATTAAAGACTTTAATTACAAAAGAAAAATATTTTTCTGTTGGTACTGGTTCAAACTGGTATTCTACATATGAAGCAAAATATGTCAAAGTTTCTGCGTTGTTTATCAACGATATTGAATTTGCAAAAGTTGCTTTTTCAGGCACAACAGGAAGTGACGATATAAATGTATTTGGTGTTGTAACTAATGAAGATTCAATATTAAATGTTGATGCAGATAAGACTTTGGTATTTAACAAAACCAACACTTCTTGGACGACGTCACCTACAGATTCTGATGTTGTAACAAATAATTATGTTCTTTCTGGTGCTGAATTTGTTGCAAAGATAATGCCGGATTCAGGCTATATGGTTGATAGTTTTAAAGTAAAAAATCCATTAAATGCTACCTACCGTAATAGTGGTGAAGAATACACCATTTCTACTTCTACACTCGTTTCAAATCCTTCTTATTTTGATATTGAAGCTAAAATTAGTAAAGGTTACGTTTTAACAATCAATCAATTATTATTTGATAATGTAAATATGAAAGGTGATGGAACAATAATTGCAAGTCCACAAATTGAAATTGTTTATGCTGGCAACAATGTCAAGTCTGTATCCCCTATCACCTTCAAAACAAATCAAGAAATTACAATTAAGAAAGATAGCACAAAAGATAATTATTATTTCTTGGGATTCTATATAGATGGAGTTCGTGTAAGTGGCACTGGAACTTCATACACATTTAATATAACTCGAGATACTATAATAGAAGTGCGCTTTGCTGATTATGTAAATCTTAAAGTGAATTCATATATGTATGGAACGACAACAAATGTTACTTCTTCTTATGAATTTATTTATAATGATCCACTGACTGGTGATTTAATTGGACCATATAAAAATAAAAATGAAAATAAAAAGGTACCAGCAGGTATAACTGGAGAATTTACACTTATAAATTCAGGATATAGCATTAACAAATTTGTTGGTTGGGGTCTGCTTAGTGGTGGTAATGTATCAAAAATTTATTCAACAAATACGACTGCAGATATAACAATTAATAAAACTGATGCTGATGCAGAAAATGTTGTGAATATTGCTGCATTATTTAATCGTGTCGTTAAAGTTACTTTATCTAGATCTATTGATATAGGTGAAAGCGATAAAGAGGATGAAAATTATTATAAAAACAATAAACAAACTGACTTATTTAAATCATTGTTTGATATAAAAGTTACATATTATGATGAAAATAATGTTCAGCAGACAGTCACACTCGGTTCAAAAGATCAACTTACTGATTTAAATATTAAATATGACACAGAATTAAAAATAGAAATTTTAATTGATGACACAATGAAGGATAAATATGATTTGACTTCATTAACCACAACGCAACGTGGTGTTGAATTTGTAAAATCAGGCAATGTTTATGCTTTAAGTAAAGTTAATAACAACCTTACAATCAAAACATTGTTTGCCAATGTTATTAAAGTTCAAGTGAATAAAGAGCTTGATGGTGTTGTAACAAACAACTCTGATTTGTCTGTCAATACTGAATTTTATGATGCTTTAGGATATGAAATATACTCAAGTTGGAATGGATCCGGAAGTTCAACCGAATTATCTGTTCCTTACAACAGTTATTATAAATTTAGTGCAAATTCATCTATTAATGAGTTTATTGGTTGGTATGTTGGATCTTCCCTCATTTCAACAGAAAAAGAGATTAAACGAGATAATATTGCTTATAAGTTTGAACAAAATGTTGTATTAACTGCAAAATTTGTTTCAGCACGTACAGTTACTGTTTATAGATATGTAAATGGTGGACTTTCTAGCAATAATAATATGGCAATATCATTAACTGGTAAAGTTAAGGAAAATGTAACAAACGGTAATGAATATAATGTAAAAACTGTATCAATTGGTAGTAATGCAAGCAGTCTTTCAACAAGTGTGATGAATGGATCGCAGATTGTTTTACAGGCAACTCATATCAGTGGATATATCTTCAAGGGATTCAAAGTAAATGATAATTATATCACTCCAAAGGAACATTCTTATTCAACAACTGCTGTAACAACAGTAAGTGGCAATAGCAATAATTATATCTATGCAATATATGAAAGTGCATACACTGTCTCTTATGTTGTGACCACAATTGATGGAGAAGATCAAACAAATGAAGATGGGGCTACTTTAACTAATCCTACCCTATTTGTAAGTAAGAGTGATACCTCTGTTTCATTCAATATTGATCTTAAAGTTGGTTATGCAGTACATGCTATTTATATAAATGGCACAAAACAAAATACTTACTTTATTTCTGGCAATACTTATACGTTGAATTTACCAGAAAATAAATCAAATCTTGCAATTGAAATAAGGATTAAAAAGACACTTAATCTTAATGTTGTTGTTGCAGTAAATGAATCAGCAGATAAAAATGTACTTACAGATCAATTTAATATTGATTTGTCAAAATTATATATTAACTTTAATGGAAATAAGATATATTTAAACACAGTAACCACAGCGACACTTCTGAATAATTTTGATATTATATTAAATTCTTCATATAATGTGTCAGTTGGTGTGGATGGAGATACTTCTTCTACTCCATCTTTCCAAGCTAATGAAATTACTTATTACTTTAATGGATTATATATCTATGATGGAATAAGTGTTGCGACTTCAGTTGCTCCTGTATCATATAAAAATGCGATAACATTTACAGCAAACAAAAATATTTCAATTGTTGCGAAGTTTTCTGATACCGATTTTGGATATGATACAACAACAAAATTGACATATGAATTCATGGATGATTTATCTTCAGATCCAACAATTTTGACAACATTTAATGGCATGGTTGAGGATAACAATTACACAACCTATCTCTCAAAACAATATATATTTATTGGATATTATGCAAGACTTAATGATGTTGTCAATGGAACGCAATATATAAAACTTTCAGAAAATTATTCTGATGGATTGGATGCATACAATGGTGTTTATGCAAACATTGTTGCAAGATTTATCAAAATTTATGCAAGACAAATTACTATTGATGCAGTAAATCAAACAATTTCAAGTGTAAGCTATTTATCAACAAAAGTATTTGCAAAAATAGATGAAAATTTGCTGTGCCCTGTAATAGATAATAATAAGAATCTTACAATCACAAGACTTGCATCATCAGTTTTAACGGTTAAAAATTATGTTATTGATGGATATTATATTGATCAGAGTGGATCAAAAGTTTATTCACGCGATTATATTTATTCAGCTGATCTTTCAACTAATGAAACTGTAACAGAAACCACAGTCAGAATTGCTGTGGATACAACAGTAACTGCACAAGATAATGTAATTACAGCTGTTGTTGCCGCTTTAAACACAAATAACGCAGTTAATACTTTAGTTATCAACAATACAAATACTTCAGCTTCTGTGACATTTGTTGTTGACAATGCTGGATCGGTTGATTCAAAGATGATTGTTACAATATTCAATCCAGCTGATCCAGATGCTACGATTACGCAAACTGTTGTTGAATCTTATAATATTACATTACAAAAAGGTCAGATTATAAATATCACCTACTCTCTTGCAGATCATGAAAGATTTAATGGTTATGATATTACAGTTGGTGAAACTGTTACTCATATAACTTCAAATGATTATACTTATACTGTTAATTCACCATCTTTAGTAACTATCACGGCATTATTTAATAAACTTTATGAGTTAACACTTATTGAAAATGATTATTCAAAGGGTAATGTAAATGTTGTAACAAATGCAAACGGAACAAAGACAATTAAAATTGTTGCAAACAGTAACTATGCGGTAAGTGCTATCAATTTTGTAACTATGTCAAATGGTATTCCAACAGGTACATATTATAATATTTTAACTAATTACGATAATGTATCTGATATGTTCGATGATATTACATCTGGTGAATATGCGGATATATCTAATGCATTGAATACAAAAATTTATAAGTCAACTGTAATTTATACTTTTACTTTGAAACAAGATATAGCCTTCAAAGTTGAATATGCACATGTTGCAAAAGTAAGGTATGAAGTATATGCTGAAAACTCATTAAAAACTGCTTATCAGTATAACTATTTTCCTTCAGATTCACCTTTGACTTTAAGTGATATAGAAGATCTTGATTTGCAGACAAAAATTATAAATGATGGTCATAACTATCAAATTATCAGTTATGCATATGCGGGTACACAATTGGATGGATCTACAAGCATAAATATCACTTCTCTTGACAATGTGATCATTTCAGTCAATTGTTCAAAAGCATATAAAATTAAGCTGCATATTAATACAATTGATAGCGAAGACTTTACCGCTTATGCATCTAAATCAGGCATAAAAATGACACTTGACGGTGATAATGTTGTAAGTGGAAATGGCAGTGCTATGAGTGCTTCATTTGAAAGCAATATTATCACATATTACTTAAACAATGATGCAGGCTTAAAAGTATCTGATAGTAAGAATAACTATGAATTTATGGGTTATTTTGCTGAAGCATATACTGGCACACAAACTGCACTAACAACATCTTCAGCTTATAAATTTACTGATGTATTATTCGATACCCTCACTCCAGATGGAGATGGTGTTTATCACCTTTATGCTGGATTTATGGAGATAATTAAGATAATATCAGTCTCTACAAATTATATAAGCACGTTTGGTAATACCTTTGGTTTGTCATTTGCTTATAATGATAATTTTGTACATGTTACTTCAGGTGTAAACGGGTTTTATACAATATACTACATTGACAATGATGAAGTTATAAACGATGAATTGACAATCACAGCAAATGGATTTACAACAAACAGTACTGATCCTCTCATGTCATTCTATGGTGCAACTGAATTCTATGATCATACTTATAAAAATATTAAATATAGGTTTACAAATTTCTATGATAACTTTGGCAATTCACTTGGAACAAGATATAATAATCAAGTTACATTAAATTTAAGAAAGCTGTCTAATGTATTCTCAATTATTGCAATAACTGAAAGTTTAAATCGTGTTCAATATACTTATGATGTTGCTGATGAAAATATAAAAATATCAATTCAAGCATATGCTGGCGTAAATTCAAGTTATGTATCTGCAGAAAAATCAGAAAAAACTTTACTTAATACTACAACTTCAGGTGCAATTATGCAGCTGTTTGTTGAAAATGGTACTGCTGTAAGAATAAATGTTAATTATAATGGCTATGATGGTAATTTTGAATACTTTGCAGGCAAAAATTCTATACTTGCAAAAGATATTTATATTTATAATAATAATCATGATGAAGATATCACTACTTTATCAGGTCTTGCATTATTAAAATATGACCAAGTGTTTGGCAAAGGTATGGAAAAATCATCATATGTGACAGACAAGACGTCTGCTTATAACTTTATATCAACACAAGACATGTCATTTATTGCAAACTTTGGGTCATTAACGCAAGATAACAAAATTATTAGCGCACTGCTTTATAACAGTGACATATTTGAAATATGCAACATTTTATCAAATACAGTTTCAGATGTGTTTGCAATTGATGGTGCAACATTTGCATTCTTTAATAACAATGAAATTGCTGTTTGGGAAACAGCTGTAAAAACTGGAATTACCTATACTGACGCAAATGGATATGGTTATGATTATAATTTTACAAATGATAAATTAAATGCAATCACAGAAGAAAAAACTGTTGACATATATGAAGAACAAACAGAAAGAAAACCTGTATTGATAGATAATCCTGAATATGATCCTACAAACAAATGGTCTCTAAAGAAAATACTTATTGTACAAGAAGAAACTAAAATAAGCAAGGTTGGCGAAATCACAGGTCCTGGAACTGAAGTTGTTGCTAAACAGACAAATATAATTTTTGTGAATTCTCTTGCTATTCCTGAAAGCCCAGAAATGACTGCAGTAAAACTGATCAAAAGATATGATGACTTATACCGAGATAAAAATTTGACGTATAACCAAATGCTTGATGCAAACAATAATCAACTAGTCACACTTACGTTTAATTCAAATGGTGATTATTGGACAGTCACTGCTCCTGTAGTTGATGGTTATTATTTCAAAGGTTTCTTGATTGCTTCAAGTGGATATTTCACATCTTACCCACTGATACTTCTCAATGGTGAAAAAGATAATTTTTCAGCACAAAACTATACATATCTTGGTTATAAGCCTTATGATAAAAATGGCAATGCTGTAATAGATGATACAGTTGAGTACAGTTATTTCGTATCTAATCCAATCAAGAAAGAATATGGTGTTTCAATTTATGCAGTTTACGAAGCAAGAATTTATGTCATTTCACTTAACATGTATGAATATAAAGAGAGTAATGACGAATTATATCCAACTAAAAAAGAGTATAGTGATATTGAGAAAGAAAGTGCAGAAATTAGAAAAAATTATAGAATGACAAAAGATGAGATTTATGCAGGTAAAGTCAAGGGTGCACTTTTAGTTGAAAGGGACGATACAGCAAAACTCCAGGCTTCTGCTTTCCAATATAAGCAATTTGTTGGTTGGTCAACAACTGAAAAATATGCAGACAATTCATATACTGTCCTTATTGACGCTGATATTACATCTGGTACTGAATTGGGCGAAACTGCAGATGGAGAAAAGGTTTATTCAAGAGCTGATATGTCTGCACAATATGCAGCTAAATATATACAGACTTTAGATACAAATACTAAAACGATATCCTATGAAAATGGTGCTGAACAATATAAACTTAAAGCCAATGCTGTCACCCCTGGTGAAATTAAAAATGGTGCAGTATGGACAAATGAATATTACAGTAAACTTGCAAAAAATAACTTATATATTTACCGCATGAAAACTGACCTTACATTAAATGTTTACTTCACTGCCCTATCATATAAATTATATATTACCCTTACAGACATTGATACAACTGTAAAAAGTGATGCCGGTCAACCAGATGTAAGTGAATCATACCTTGCATATGCTGATTTGGTACGTGAGCAACCTGGTTGGACAAACCCATCTGCAGGTACATATACGTATACAGTTAACTGGGGTACTGATAAAAATAACAATGCTAAATATCAATATGAAATTACAATTGATGATAATGATCCATTTGTATATGTATGGAATGATGAAAATAATAAAGAAATTGGATATCCAACAAAAATTGCCGCTACACGTGCATATGTTTTCGGCAACAACGAGTCCAACACTTTAAATTATATTAAGGGTTATACTAATGAATATCCTGATGCTGGTGTGGAAATAAAAATAGCACGCCCTAATGGTGGTTCAGGTACTGGAGAAGCAAAACGAGATTGGAAAACTTTATTTGAAGATGTGAATACCGTAAATCAAAAACAGTATCAAGAATTTTTAAACAACAATGACAATGCAACAATACTTAAAGATAAGTATGATACGTTTTATTTATATGGATTTATGGCAAATGTTGGTACAATGAGCTCAAACAATTATGCTTTAAGTTATATCTTTGATTATCTTGAATTTAATGAGTCATCAAAAACTTGGTCATTTACAAATAAAAATAATAATAATGATCAAAGAAAAGAAAATATATTCAAAATTTATATTAATGATCAACCAATATCAAATGAAGAACTTGTAAATAATATTCAAACAGATATAGAAAAAGGAACAATTAATTATGTTCAGAAGATAACTGCTGAATCTTCAGGTTTCCCTGATGTTAAGGTGGAAATGTTTGATAACGAAAGCGGCGTTTCAAATGTTGCTTCAATTCAAGAATTAAACTTTCTTGACAGATTTACAAGATTTGGACGAAATGGTTTGGATTCGGGTGAACTAAGTGAAGAAACTGCATCACTTACATTTTCTAATAACAGTATATATGATGCTGAACTTGAAGATCTTGGTGATATTAATATAAGATTATTGCTAAAATGGCAAAAAATTGCAAAGAAAGTTAATGCAACTTTAACTAACACATCAAGGGATGATAATAAAACAATTACTTTAACTGCCGGCAATAATTATGGTAAAACTTGGTTAAATAACAATAGTATAAGAAATGCATGGATGAAAACAGACTCAACTTACACTGATGGTGGTGCAGAAGGCAAATCTGCATTATCTGGTTATAATAATAATTTTCGAAGTAGCCTAAATGAAACAAATAAAGATTGTTATGATTATTCGGAAATTCAAGCATACTTCGTAATAATTATTGAAAATGTATACGATATTATTAACAAACTTACTTGGATTGCAAATAACAAATCTGGTAATGACAAAGATAAAGCTGTTGAATATATTGGATTAATTTTGGGTAATGCAAGAACATTTTTAAATGAAAATAAAAAAGGGCAAATAAGTGGATTAGGCAATGGATTAAATGGTCAGCTATTCCCGAATTCTTCTGATGATATAAGAAAAAATATTGTTGGATTAATTAATAAACATTTTCGCATGGAATTAAAGGCTAATGAAATTTTGAAATTCCACATGATTGATGTTTATGAGTATTATGTAAAAGGACTTTCAGCCTCTGTGTTTAATAACTGTTGCATAAGTGGCAATGACATGGTTATAAGTGTTTGCTTGCTTCAGGAACATAATAGGAATATGTATAATACTAGTTATTTTCGCTTCCTTTGGACTACAAATTTGTGGTCTGCTGAACGTGGTTATGATTTTTACAGGAATGCTTCCATGACATATAGTGCAGGTGCTGGTAATGGTGCTAATAATTCTGGAAGTGAGCAATTTACTCAGTCGTATACAGGTACCTACAATAATACGGATCTGCGTAATTATTATTATCAAGATGCAAGGAAACTTGATGACAATTTTAAAGCTGCAAAAGATACCTGGAATAGACAGCAACAAGTTAACAATGAAACACTTAATTATCTAGCATATAAATATGCTCTTGATTACAGGCAATCTGATGCATATATGAGAGTGATTAATGCGGCAGAATTTTTAAACAGAAGAGACTTTACGAATTCAACTATAAAAGCAATAAATTCAGAAGTAATAATCAATGTAAGCCCAGACGTAGTATGTAAGTCTATGGCACATGCATATATGGAAACACCATTTAATATCTTTTTGATAGGACTTGGTACCGGTGCTGCTTATGGTGCTTTAACTGGTGCTGCAGTGAGTGGTGGTTTTGCTGCAGCTTTTGGTGGCCTCCTTGGTGCACTTTTGGGTGGATTTACAGCTATGAAATTGGCAAGTCAATCTATTTCTTATGGAATTTCATCATACAGAGTGAGCAATATGAGATAATAAATGTTTTTTAAAGGACAAAAGTAGAATGAGAAAAAAGTTTGAAAAGAAAATTTGGTCAAAAATAATAATTATTTGTCTTGCATTATTTATAACAATTTCTGCAATAGTGATTTCTTGGCAAGGGAAAGTTATGCTTTCCCCTGCCATTGCAGAAAATGAAAGTAATACTGAAGAAAATTCAGAGATTTCTACAACTCCATTTTTCATTAATATTGGGGCTGCGGGTATAAATGGTGATGAAATATTAATTTATGATGATTATGATAAAATGATTAAAATATTAAATAATGAGCTTGTTTTTAAACAAGAAATTTTCTCGTTTGAAACTGAATTGTCTGACGTGACTGATATTTTAACATCTGATTCATTTATCCTTCTGTATGATGGCAATACAAAAGCGTTTAAAGCATATAATACAACTTACAATCAATTAATTTTTGATACAACTGATTTAACAGCTCTTACTTCAGCAAAGCAAGTAAATCTTGTTTCAATAAACTCAAATAATTATCTGCTTCTTTCGCCTGAGCAAAATGTAAATACATTTCAACTTGCAAAACTATCAATTGATGAAAATAATTTAGTTATTGAAAGCGTGATCAATTTTTCAGTAAATGAGCTTTACCAACAAATAGCAAATTATGATTGTATTTATCTTACACAGTTGAATGATAACCTGCTTGTAATGCTTATATCTGGCACAAATGTACTTTCATTTGAGGTGTCACTTGACACTGATAATCAAATTATCAATACAACGACAACTGTGCCTGGGATTGAAGCCACTGAAACTGTCAAATATGTGAAACAAATTGTGCTTTCAGGTCAAGAACTTGTGGCTGTGGCAACAGATATAGATATTTCATTTTATAAACTTAACACTTCCCCATCGCTTGAATTTGTTAAGCTGGATGGAGACTCAATTGAACTCAATAGTCAAACAGTCACAGATATTGCAACAAAAAACGATAAACTTATACTCACATTTAATGAGATGCAAACTGCTGCTTTATATACCATTACTGGAACAATTGATGACTATACCATATCATCAATTTTAAAGTCAAATCCAGTTGTTACTGTTGATTATATTGATGACAGTGATTTTGAATATTACAAGATTGATCAGGCAACATGGCTTTTTGATTCGCCATATTCTCGCGCTCAAATAGTGGAAATTCCAGCAAATAAACACGTGGCAATTATTGCAACAGCTTCAAGTGAAGGTGAACAAATTGTCGGCTGGTATTATGTGCTTTTCAGTGATAATAATTCGAACCACTATGGTTTTATCGCAAGCTCAGTTGCTTCAAAATTGGAAAATGATGAAAATTATAATAATATTTCAGTGTTAGACTACACAATATTACACAAATATCCAAGTGTTTTAACTGATGACAAAAATAACAATCTACTTGTTCTTAATGCTGACAGTGCTATTCAGGTGCTTGATGATCTTGATGGTTACACTTCACTTGGCTCAACCTATCTCCATGTAAAAGTAAACAATGTCAGTGGATTTATTGATATTGCCAGAGTTAAGGAAAACCAAAGTTTTATAACAAAAATTATAACAGATGCAGTTGTTACAAAAGATGCAAGTGAGATCTTCACAGAGGAATCTTCAGACAGTGAAATTATCACCTATCTTAACAAAGGTGCAAGAGTCAAAATCATTGGTAAGCGTGACACGTTGACCAATCTGACTCACGTTGTATTTAATGTTGAAAATGGAGAGGAAATTGAAGGTTATATTTACACTTATAACCTTAAGACAGACTCTTGGTCAATGCTTCAAATACTTGGCATGTTGTTTGTTATTATTAATATAATTTTGCTGATGATAATAGTGATTATTAAAAATAAATTGGCAAAATAATATTTATTTTACTTTAAAAAATTAAAAAACTAAGGAGAAAATATGGGTAAACCAAAGCTTTATAAATTCACAAACGGAGCAGTTATTTTATATGAGCGTAAAAAAATATGCTCTGCCTCTGCAGTGAGTGCAGGTTTTTATGTGGGACAAAAGGATTGTATTGATTTTATGCCAGGTCTTACACATTTTATGGAACACGCACTATTTTTGGGTTCGAAAAAATATACAAGAGATCAAATCAAGGCAAAGATTGCAAAATTATCTTTTAATGCCTTCACAACAAACAATATGATGCACGCAGATTTCTATGTGTCAAACAGAAATTTAAATGAAGCACTTGACGTAACAAGTGACATGCTTTTAAATCCTCTCTTTAATGAAGGTGAACTCAAAAATGAACTGAAAGTTGTTTTTGAAGAACGTGAGCGTAAAAAATCAATGCTTTCACGTGACTTTTATTATCAACATTCATTAAATATTTATGGTGATTCATGTTATACACCTGAAAATGCAATTGGTACTGAAGATTGCCTTGGCAGAGTAACACCTGAAGATTTGTTTAATTTTAAAAATAAATATTTTACATTAAATAATTTCTTTTTTGCAATCACAACTTCTTTGCCATTTTATAAGGTTAAATCTTTGGTTAATAAATATTTTATCAAAAATCTTCAAAATAAGTATTGTCCACCTGATCATGACAGGCATTTTCATTATACACGAAGTGAACCTAAAATGGTGCTTGTAAATGACAATAGCCTTTCATCTTTTAAAGTTTTGATTTCAAATATTTTTAAGACAAAAGTAGAAGAATTTTTGAACGATCCAACAATTAATTTTATTAATTGGTATAACCGTAAAAATATAAATAATTTCATCAAAAATGCAAGAAATGAAGGATTGATTTATACAGGCAATCATGTTATAAGCAGAAATAACACATATGACTATTCATTTGATGACTTCCAGTTTGAAACCAGTAAAAGTGAAAATATTGAAGAAATAATGAAACTTATACATCAGGATATAAAATTCATTAAGTCAAAGCCAATCACTGAAGCTGACATTAAGGAATTTGTTACTGAAGAATACATTGATCATGATAAAGAATTTCCGCTTAATTATTCACACAGCAAGAACATTTTGTCAGAAAATTATGCATTTCTAGATAAAATTATATACAGACCTTTTAAAGTGCGAATCAAAGAAATGAAGAAAATGACTCTTGAACACATAAATGAGGTGATTGACAGAATTTATAGTAAAGATAATGATGTATATATTACAATTATGGGTAAAACAGACAACAAAGAGTTTAAAACCTATAAAGAATACAAAAAGATTATCTTTGGATAAAATGAAAAGAAAAAAACTGTGAATTTAAACACAGTTTTTATTTTCACTATCTTTCAGAAATATGTGCACCCTCTTCAGTGAATAAATCATCTTCAATTTCTGTTATTTGGTTTTGATTCATATTTTCACTATCTTCCTCTTCAATTTCACAAGTCATTATACTTGATATTGAAACTTCATATGCAGTTTTGGTTATAACTGTTTGCTCGTCAATGTGTTTTTGATATTCCCTGCTTTGAATTCTTCCAGTAAGTTTGACTTTTTCACCAACTTTAAGATCCCCCGTAAATCTTGCATTTCTGCCCCACGCAATGCATGGCAAATAATCACTTTTATTATATGCCCTGTTGACGGCAATAAGTACATCAGCAATTTCTCTGCCAAAAGGAGTTGTCCTGTAAATTGGCTCTTTACAAATATATCCTTCAAGCGTTATTTGATTGCTGTTTTGCACATTTTCAGCTGGTATAATTTCTCGTGCAAAAATTGTCAGAATAAGTTTGCTTTTTTCATCTTCAATTTTATTATAGCTTCTCAATTGCCCGACAATGCCAACCTCTTTATTTGTATCAGTAAGTTCTGGAAGCAGTCGCTCTGAAATTGTGACTGGTAATTCGTCAACTTGCTCTGAAAGCCTTGCAACTTTGAGGGTGAATTCATAAAATCCCTCTCCAAGCACGCTGTGTGAATAAACAGGTTGTTGTTTTACAGTTCCCTTTACAATAACATAATTATTTTTTTCATAATTGCTACTCATATTAAAATACCTCTTTTAAGTTTTTATTTATTTTTGTCCAAAGAATTTGAATAATTAATCAATGTTTTAAATTAACTTTTGAATACCGTTGTTGTCAATTGTATAGTTATCTTGATAAATAAGGTCAGAAAGTTTTACCATGTCATAGCCTTCTGCTTTAAGAAAGGAAATGACCTGTGGCAGTGCTTCAACAATGTAATCTGCGTTATTATGAAACAGTATTATTGCCCCATTTTTAACTCCACTTTTAACTCTTGTTAGTATTTGTTCGCTTGTCAGTCCTTTCCAGTCAAGACTGTCAACACTCCATTGAATAGTTTGAAGCCCAAGTTTATCCGCTGTCATAATTAATTGGTCGTTGTAGTCCCCGTACGGTGGACGGAAAAACCTTACTTGCTTGCCAGTTACATTTGTTATAAGATTCATACTGGTTTGAAGCTCAATCTCCTGTTGAACAGCGGAAAGAGTGCTCATTTTTGGGTGTGTGTTGCTGTGTGTACCAATATCAAGACCAGCGCTGTCAATTTCCTTAATTTTATCTTGATATTTCTCACTCCAGAACCCAACAAGAAAGAAAGTGCCACCAACTTTGTTTTCAGTCAATATCTGTACAATTTTACTTGTTTTATCTGCGCCCCATGCTGCATCAAAAGTAAGAGCAACTTTTTTTTGGACAGTTTCAACAGCATAGATTGGAACTTTTCTTTCAGTATATCCAAAATAAACTGATGTTGCATTACTTGCAGAAAGCATAAATATAAGCGTGACGCAGATAAGTGATAAACTTACAAAAACTTTGATTGGTTTTATAGAAAAACATTTGATTTTCATATGCTTTAAACTACTCCTTTATTGTATATGAAATATTAATTTTAACAAAAAAATCTTAAGTCTAATTATGCCGAAAAAATAAATATTCTGGTGATTTTTGTTAGTTGTTTCATTTTGCTTACTATAATCTTATGCAGTCCATATTTTAATATTACCAATCAGAAAAAAGCCTTGCAAAAAGCAAGGCTATTAAAGTTAAATTTATTAATATTATCAACTATGACGCATATATTATCACATTTTCAATCTGACATTCAAACTCATGTCCGTCAATCTCGCAAGAGATGTTAAGCAGCTGACTGCCTGCAATTACCTCTGGCACAATAAAACCTTCTTCAGTTTTTTCAAACTCTGTCGAACCTGCTTTTATTGTTAATATTGAGGAATCAAAGCGTTTATATCCTATCACTTCTCCAGAAATTGAATTGACAATTTTACCAAGCACTAAAATGTTATCAAATGTTATCAAATTATTTATGACAAACTGGTCATAAATTTCAACGTTAATTTCAGTACAAGTTGGCTGTGAAAGTACAATTTTCAGGTCAACGCTGTATCCTTCATAATCAAATGTAACGTAAGTATTTGTGTTATATGATTGAATTAAATATTCATCATCGATGTTTGCACTTGTAGCTTTGATCATGCTATCAGAAACATCAATAAATCCTTCTGAATCATCAGAATATATACATTTTATCTTTAGGCCGCGCAAATCAACATTTTCACCAACATATTGATGTGTTGTATTTTGTGATAACTTAATTGATGCAAGATGTACTGGCTCTGGTGGCTTATTCACTATAAAATATGCGCCAACAAGCGAGGCTGCAAGAAGCACAATAAGCACAATTGCAGAAATTATAAATGGCTTTTTGGGTGGTTTAAGCCTGAATCTTTTTATACCTGTATTTACAGAAAAGTCAAGGTTTTTCTTATAGTCACCAAGTTTAGCTACATTTTTTGTTCCCTGTGCATCATATCTTTGTTTAAGTTCCTTTAAAACTCTTTTACGTTCTTTAGCTTCGGCAATTTCTGCCTCGGTCATGCCTTCATAGTTATCTTCATCATCTTCTTCTGCAGTTACTTCTTCAGTAACGACATTTTTTATTTCCTCGGCAATATCTGCTTCAGTAATATCATCAGGCAGTGCTTGCTCTGGTGCAATGATATATTCTTCAGTTTTAAACAAACCTTTCTTTACTTTTTTTGATTTATATTTTGCACTGTTTGTGTCAATTTCATCATTGATAAACATAGAATCAGAACTTTCCTCATCGTCTAGGTCTTCATCGTCTTCATCGTCCTCATCGTCGTCCTCATCTATGTCTTTATCATCTTCGTCTTCGTCGTCATCCTCATCTAGTTCTTCATCTTCAATGTTATTTTCTTCTTTTTTTACAGTTTCATCTTTTGATTTTTCATCTGTAGTTTCAGAACTCAAGTCTTGAGACCCATTTTCAGTCACTACTTCTTTATCAGCAGGAATTTCTGGTTGATTATTACTTTCAGGCTCTTTATCATACTGCACCTCGAGCTCTGTCTTAACTTCATCTGAAGGATCATCAAAAGCCTGCTCTTCATAAGAATTTTGATCAACAGCATTATTTTCAGATTGCTCATTTTGTTTTTGCACAGAAATTTCAACAATATCTTGCATAGGTTGGATTTCTTCTGTTGTTATTTCTGAATATTCTTTCACATCCTCAGCAACTTTTTGTTTCAAAACATCGTCAGTTGTAGTATCAATTTTAATGTTTACAGAAACGTTATTATTATCATCATTATTTTCAGCTTGTTCTTCTTGCTCTGAAATATCATCAACCTCTTCAACTGTTTCATTAAGGAGTTCTTTGGCCTGTTGTGCTTTTACCTCTTTTTTCAAGCGTCTTTCATCAAAAATTTGTTTGTACTGTTTCAAAATTGGGCTGTCAAATAAATAGTCCACAATGGAAACGTTTAAATTCTTTGCTTCAGCCAAAGCTTTTTTATATTTTTCTGGATCAGATTGTTTGAAAAGAGAAATTTGTTTTCTTATATCACTCATTTCCTCGCGGACATCTTTAGGTGTAACTTTTGCAGGAGAAGACTTGCCACTTTTAGTGCCAATGGCTTTATTATTATGTTTTTTATTTTTTTCTGCCATAATATCCCTCCTTCAATACTATTAAGTATATCAAATCAAAAATAATAGGTCAAACGAATATTAATATAATTTAAATATATCTTACAAATGCTCTGCCAATATTTTTGCTTGTCTGCGAAAGGTTCTTACCTTTTGAGAGTCTTGTATCTTCCTCAACTGATTGTCCAGACACAGCTTCATATTGCTCTTCACTGAGTTCCACTACAACTTCACTTTCTTCGCAGTAAAGTCCTGCAGTAACTATGTTATTACCGCTTGAAGCAGCACCTTTAAGGTCAAACACTTTGACACCCTTGCGATATCTTGCAAGTTTATCAATTTCATTTACATTTACACGCTTTGCATAAGCTTTGTCACTGACAAGAATAACACTGTCATCACTTGTAATCTGCGAAGCAAGCACAACGCTGTCAGTATCTGAAAGTGCAATTCCTTTAACGCCAGCAGAAATTCTGCCCTGCACTGGAATATCATTTTTCAATGCATTAAGTGCCATACCTTCTTTTGTAATAAACAAGATTGTTGTATCAGCTTTGTCAGGCTCTATTTTAATAACTTTATCGCCATCTTTCAATTTAATTGCTTGATAAGCAGATTTAAGCAACTGATACTCACTTGTATTGGTTTTTTTGATCATGCCGCTTTGGGTAAAGA
>CAKJZE010000058.1 GCA_918285425.1 Clostridiales bacterium | reverse complement strand
AACACATAAAAATTTTTAATTTATGTGTTTTTTTATTTCTAAAATTTATTAAGCTTTAAATAAAAAATTATTAAAGAAGTAATTATTTATAATAAATATTATAATTAAAAAAAAGATATTTTGCAAATTTGTCCGTATTATCTATTGTATTAGTGCAAATTTTGAATTATTACAAATTGATAAAATTGTTTTAAAGGAAATAGATTTGGCAAATCAAGAAGTTTGGGATAATTTTTTAAGAGAGTTAAGAGATAAAAGTGATCTTGTCACAATTGCTTCGCGTTATGTTCAACTTGAACGTAAAGGAAGACAGTTTTGGGGCAGGTGTCCTTTTCATGGTGAAAAGACGCCATCTTTCACAATAAGGCCAGAATATCAAAGTTATCACTGTTTTGGCTGTGGTGTTGGTGGAGATGTAATTAAGTTTGTCCGTGAAATAGAGTCTGTTGACTTTATGGGTGCTGTCAATATTTTGGCAGAGCTTGCACACATGGAAGTGCCAAGCTCTCTTTCAAGTGAAGAAGAATCGCGCATCAAAGAACGTAAGCAAGAAAAAGACAGGTTGCTTAAATTGATGAAAGATGCTGCATTGCATTATGTGGAGAATTTAAAACTGCCTCAGGCTCAAGCGGGCAGAGATTATCTTGCAAAACGTAAAATTTCTCCAGAAATTGCAAGAATGTTTGGCATAGGCTATTCAATCAATTTTAATGACATGATAACTCATTTGACATCAAAGGGATACACTTTAAAAGAGATGGAAACAGCAGGAGTTATCAAATATCGCGATCAAAAGCCATATGATGCAATGGGTACACGCTTGGTATTTCCAGTGATTGATATTAATAATAATGTTATTGCTTTTTGTGGCAGAACGCTTGAGTCTAACCCAACTTTTGCGAAATATCTTAACACTGCGGATACGCCGCTTTTCAGTAAAACAAAAAGTCTTTTCGGTATAAATCTTGTAAAGAAAAATAGGCTTGGTGCAGAAAGAAAGGATTATATGATCATTGTTGAAGGGCATATTGATGTGGTAAGTTTGCATAAGGCAGGTTTCAACAGTGCAGTTGCAAGTATGGGTACAGCTCTTACAGCCGAGCAGGCAAAACTTATCAAAAAATTTGTAGAAAAAGTATATATTTGCTATGATGGTGACTCTGCCGGTAAGAAGGCAACATTGCGTGGGCTTGATATTTTAAAATCTGAAGGTCTTGAGGTGTTTGTCATGAGTTTGCCAGAAGGTCTTGATCCGGATGATGTAATAAATAAGTATGGACAGGCTGGATATCAGAAGCTTTTAGACAAAGCACTGCCACTGACAGACTTTAAGTTGGAATTTTTGAAAAATTTATATGATTTGACAAATTCTGACGGTAAAGCTAAATTCGTGAAAGAAGCTATTGAGGTCCTAAAATCTTTAAATGACATAGAGCGAGAAGTCTATTTGCAAAAAGTAAGTGCTATGTCTGGCATAATGAAGGACTTTTTAAAAAGACAGTTGGAAAATGCTGGCGAAGTTGTGAATACGTCAAAGTTGTTTGCGGCAACTGCTATTAAAGAACAAGACAATCAAAGGGAAAAGCGTAAACCTGACTCTAATGTGATTCAAGCAGAAAAATATATTCTTTCAGCACTTGTTAATCAAAAACCATATGCATTTTTCAAAACAGACATTTCTCAATATTTTTCAGAGAACAGACAAAAATACTATAAAGATATTATGCAGATTTTGCAGGAAACTCAAGAAAATGTGGCAAAGAAATTTTATGAAAAATATGAGATGACTGATATAAAAGATGAAGAGAAAACAAAGATTTATGATAAACAATTGGAAGAGGTTGCTGAAATAGTAAGCTATATTGACAAAGAAGAAGAATCTGAAAATGAAATAGCATATTTTAAAGATTGTGTCTTTACAATTTTTAAAAATAATGCAGAACAAGAAATTGAATATTTGAATGAGCAGATTGAAAAAGAAGTTGACATAAACAAACGTAATCAGATGTTTGGAAAGATAAACGAACTATTGACAAAGATAAAAACGAAAAAGGTGGATTTATAATGGCAATAAAACCAAAAATAGAAGCAGAAATTAATAAAATTATTGAAAATGGCAAAAAAACAGGAAGCATAAATATTGAAGAAGTTTCTGAACGTTTTGCTAAACTTGACGCCGGAGAGATCGACGAAATTCTTGAAAAAATTAAAGAAAGCGGGATCAAGCTTGTTGAAAACACCATAATTCAAAACGATGATGAAATTGAAGATCTTATTAACAGAGCAAGTATTGATGACCCTGTAAAAATGTACCTTAAAGATATTGGGCGTGTTCCTCTTTTATCAAGTGAAGAAGAAATTGACCTTGCTGTCAAAATGATGAACGGTGATGAGTATGCAAAACGCAGGCTGTCTGAAGCAAACTTAAGACTTGTTGTGTCTATTGCAAAACGCTATGTTGGAAGAGGTTTATTATTTTTGGATTTAATCCAAGAAGGTAACTTTGGTCTGATGAAGGCTGTTGAAAAATTTGACTATACCAAAGGTTTCAGATTTTCTACATATGCGACATGGTGGATCCGTCAATCAATAACTCGTGCAATTGCCGACCAAGCAAGAACAATTCGTATTCCAGTTCACATGGTTGAAACAATTAATAAAGAAGTAAGAGCCTCAAGGGCACTTCTTCAAAAGCTTGGCAGAGAACCAACGACCGAAGAAATTGCAAAAGAAATGGGTATTTCTGAAGAAAAGGTGCGTGAAATTCAAAAAATTGCACAAGAGACTATCTCTTTGGATACACCAGTTGGTGAAGAAGAAGATACAAACCTTGGAACATTTTTACAAGATGAGTCTGCTGCCAATCCGTCAGAAGCTGCAACAAATCTTATGCTTAAAGAACAACTGTTGGATGTGCTTAATACCTTAACTCCACGTGAACAAAAAGTAATTATGCTTCGATACGGTGTGGACGATGGACACCCAAGAACATTGGAGGAAGTTGGTAAAGAGTTCAATGTTACACGTGAACGTATCAGACAGATTGAAGCAAAAGCATTGAAAAAATTGAGACAACCATCAAGAAGTAAAAAGTTAAAAGATTTCCTTGAGGAGTAACTATGCGTGCACTTAAGCGTCTTCGCGTGATTGCTGATCTGATTGAAAATGCAGATGTTGTTGCTGACATAGGTTGTGATCATGGATTTTTGGCAAAGTTGCTATTGAAAGAAAGGCGTGCAGAAAAAGTCATTGCAATTGATATAAGTGAGCAGAGTTTGGCAAAAACTGAAAAACTTGCTCAAAAGTTTCATCTTGAAGATAAAATAGATTTAAGATGTGGTGATGGATTTGATCCATTGAAAAATAATGAGGCAAATATAGCAGTAATTGCTGGACTTGGCGCACATGAAATAGTGAAAATCCTTAACAACAAAATTAATATGGGTGTTGAAGAGTATATTTTTCAACCGGCCAATAAATCTGAAATTTTAAGAAGATATTTGATAGAAAATAATTTTAAAATAGTTCGTGATTTTATTGTTAAAGATAAAAATAAGTTTTATAATACTATTAAAGCTGTTGTGTCAGATAAAAAATGTGACTGCAGCGAAGAACAGATATTGTTTGGTTTGACTGACTTTGACCTATATTCTATTGATTTTATGGAATACTTGGATCACTTCATTGAGATAAATGAAAAAATCTATGAAGAAGAAAAAATAAAAAGTATTGAAGACAAGTTGGTCATGGCAAGAAATTTGAAAAAAAGATTAATTAAGAAGGATGTATGATTATGCAAGAAATTATAAAATACCAAGAAATAGATATTAAAATTAAAAAACTTAATGCTGAATTAAAGGCCAACGCAAATGGACAGAAAGCTCTTGAAATGCAACAGTTTTTAAAAGATGTACAGACAAAGCTTGTAAGTCTTGATGAAAATGCAAAAGCATTATCACAGCAATATGATAAGTCAGTTGCTGTATATAATGAATTTATCAAAAAGTTGGACAATCTTGTTAAAGAGGTTGATACTGCTGGTGGTGAAAAGGCTGCATCAATGGTTCCGATTATTGAAAAATTTTCAAGCGATGCAGAAAAACTTGACAATCATATTTCTTCACTTCAAGGCAGAATGAATGCTGTTTCAAGAGATGTGAAGAATTTGGTTGACAATGCTGTGAAAGCAAGACACAATCGCGATATCTATAAAGCTGAATTTGACAAAGAACGTGAAAAGATTGAACCACAGATAAATGCGCTGAAAAGCGAACTTGCAAAACAAAGGGCTAAAGTTTCACCTGAACTTCTTGCAAAATATGATGCAAAAGCTGATGGCAAGATGAGTGAAGTGTTTGTACCTGAAATTAATGGTAAGTGTAAAGGCTGCAGAATGGAGATTTCAGCTGGTAAGATGTCGCTGCTCAATAGTAATGGCATAATTGAGTGTGAAAACTGCGGAAGATACATCTATAAGTAATTAATAAATGTGATAAATATAAAAGGATGTTTTTTACAAACATCCTTTTATATTTGTGTATTTAAAATATTTATCACATATAAGATTGTTATTTTTCATATATTTTTATATGAGCAGAAACGTGAAAAAATGTTTTGGTATAAGCGTCAGCGTATGTGGTGGAATTGTTGGTGCTGGGTTTGCAAGCGGCAGAGAAGTGGTTGCATTTTTTGCAAGGTTTGGTTTTTTAAGTTTGTTATTTTGTGCTGTTGCTGGTGCTTGTTTTTATTTTTTTAGTTATATTATTTTAATTACGCATTTAAATAAAAACTGCAAAATAAATAATAAAATGTTTAAAAACACTGTTAAAACCGCATTTTTAGCAGATGATAATATGATTTTTACATGCATTTTATTTTTATGTGAGCTAATTATTTGTTCTGCTATGTTTGCGGCTGAAGGTGTTTTATTTAAATTACTTTTTGAAAGTAAAGTGTTTATATGGACCGGATTGTTCTTAATTTTTATTTTTGCTTTTACAATTGTTTCTTCTGAAAGAAACCTTGTTCATTTTGTAAATGCTGTGCTTACATGTTCGCTTTTATTTTTTATATCTTTAATATTGTTTGCCGGGATTTCATCATTTAAATTTGATTTGCTTAAAGGCTATAAATTTAGTTGTGTATCTTTAGTCATGCCTATACTTTATGTTGGAATGAATATTTTGACGGTTGTTCCGCTTTTAAAGGAAGAAAGTGAAGTTTTGCACAGTAAGCGTGATGTTATTTTGACAAGTATGTTAATTGGATTAATCATATTTTCAATATTGTTTGTTGTATGTTTGATAATTTTGCTTTTTGGTGGAGCTAATATAAAATCTGAAATGATTTTACTTGAAATTATCAAAGAAAGATCATTGGTTTTGTATGGCATTTATTTTTTTATAATATTTTTAAGTGTTTTTACAACCTTAATTACAACTGCGCGTGGATCTATAAAATGTTTGGTTAAATGTAAAAATAAATATATGTCAACTTTTGTTGTTTTAATTATGGCGTTTTTGATAAGCAATTATGGTTTTTTAGGTATTGTTGACCAGGTCTATCCGATACTTGGTATTGTTTGTGTGGGTTACTTTTTGTTGTTGTTTTTGAAAAATAAAAGTATAAAAACTGCAAAAATGGCTAAATTTAAGTAATTTTCATATTAAATTTATGTAAATTTGCAATTTTTTGCGATAAATAATTATGATTTTTATTGAAATTTCTGTGTAAGTTTAATTTAAAAATTTTTAATTTTTTTTGTTAATATTGCTTATTTCGTTTGTAAAAATTTTACTTATTTGGTAAACTATATTTATATAGTTTATGAAAAGTGGAGAATGAAAGTGATGCTAAAGAGTAAAACAAAAAACAGATTGAAATTTGCCTTATTAATGTCATTGGTGGCAATTGTGCTTTGTGGAATTGGACTTGGCATTTATTTTATTGTCATCAGTCGTTCTCCTTCAGAACTTTTATCTCCACGAGAGAGAAGTTTTGGTAATGCTATTAAGTCTTCATCTTTGGTTGCTGAAGAAAAGCAAATTAATATGATTGGACTTTCTGAAGATTTGCAAGATGAAAACATCATCTTTATATCTGATCAATTTGCCGTGTGTTTTGATGGCGTAAATTATTCATTTTATTCTTTTGAACTTGCAGCGTTTGTTGATATAACTGCTGAAGCTGACAACATTGAACTTCTTGTTGGAAATGTTGTTGTGCTTTGGTCGGGGAATGATAAGCTGGTTTATGATTTAAAAAATCTTGCAGAAATTTGTGATCTTTCAAATGCTGTTTATGAGGTTTGCGGAAACAGATTACTTATAAAATCCGCAAATGGTGGTGATTTGAATTTTAAAGAAAATGGTGAAAATGTGACAGATCTGAAAGTTGTATTGTTTGATGCTGTCAATATTTCAAGAGATTCCAGTTTTACCCACAATGACAATATCATTGATGTTAAATGCGAAGGGGATTATTTGATAGTGTTGTCAGCTTCTGAAACTGCAATATATAAACTGGATCAAACATTGACAAAGGTAATTGGATTTGAAAATACTTTAAATGAAAGTTCAATTTATAATATTGCAAGTGTGGTCTCTTCAAAAACTTATCTAGGTTTGCTTTACAATAAAGTTTATTCACTTAGTAAAAATCTTTTCCTTATTGAAAAGACATACAGTGTCAGTCAGCAACAATTTATGATTAGAACAAAACTTTCTGACAACAGTGAAAAATATTTCTCAATATCTTACTTATTGTTTGATGCTGCGAGTGGACTAAAGTATGACTTTACCGAGCCAAACAACATTGTGCTTTCTGCAATAAGTACAAAAATTAGTGATGATTACATTGCTATCGTCAGGTCAGAACTGGTTAATAAAACATATTCGGCAGACGCAAGCAAAAGCATAACATATTATGAAATTGCTGTGGTAGATGACGAGCTTGTGCTTTATCCAATTGTTACATACGATTATGTTAAATATGGCAAGATAATTGGTTTTGTTGGTACAAAATTGTTGACTGCTGGAGGCACAAGTTCAGATTTATTAAGCTTCAATGGTGAGTCGTCAAACAGTTTGTCGCTTGAGTATGGACAAAAAATCACGTCTGAAGAATTTTCAAGCAATTCATTTGTTGTGACATCTGTTTCTGGTCTTAAAGGAGTGATGGATGCAGATGGGAAGACTTTACATCAATCTATTTATACGAAAATCTCTCCACTTATGGATAATCATTATATCGCAAAATGCTCTGATGGATATTATCTTCTTGATCAAAATGGGGGTCGTGTAAAAATTCAAACGTTTGCTGCACAGTATGAGAACTATGTTTTTGCGGGTATTGGTTATTATTTAACATCGCGTACTGATAACACATTTAATGTTTACAACATGGATGGTACAATCAAGTATGCAAGTGTTGACGTGCTGATAAATTATCAAAGTGCGTCGCGACAAGTGATTTTGAATGTGGTTGGTCAAAAAATTCTCTATATAACACCAATAAAGGCAATTGACCAAACTTCACTTGAAAGTGCAAGTGTGCAAAATTTTGGATCAGTTAAAAATGTCAAATCAACAGTAGTCAATGATTCTGATTTTACATTTGTTGGAACAGTGACAAGTGAAGTAGATACTGATGAAATGTCTGGTATAGGCAAAATTGATGTTGCATATGATGTTGATGTTGAAGGCAATTTTAGAGCATATGCGAATTTGTCTGCGTGTGAAAAAGCGCTTATTCCTGCATTTGATGAAGATGTTTTATACAATGATACAGTAAACAGCAAAACTTACACATTTGTGGGTGCGTACTTTGTAAAAATTCCAAATGGTGTGCTTGCTGTAATTAAGCTCCTTGGTGATGACAATAACTATTACTATATGTTGAATTTTGCATTTACTGACAGCTATTTGCAAGGTTTAGAGGTAAGTTATTCAGCAGCTGGAACAAGTCACAATGCTGTGTATTTTGATGCATATGGAATTCATGATCAAGGTATTGATTTGGCCACAGATCCTTGTGCGGCATCTGCATTAAATTATTTAGTTGGTATGATTTCAGAACAAAATGCTGTGTCATCAAGAATAATTAACTATGAGGCTGCAGGACTTGATGGCGGTGTTGTATTTATGACTGATGTTGCAAATGCAATTTCTGTCAATTTGACTTTGCAAAATGCATATCATGTTTCTGACATAAATAGTGATGTGACTGATTGGAATGATCTTTCTGATGGTGATATTTTAGATCTTGGGCACTATACTTTAACCATTGAAAAAACAGAACTTACAAAGAAATTGACTATGCAAGCAAAGTCGGGTTACTTCTTTACAAATGCAGAATTTGTAAGTGTTATTGATGACGGCTCTTTGTCAGGGGACGCAGCTTATCAAGAAATTTCAACTTTGGATTCTGTATGCACCACTTTTGAAGTGTCTTTCAATAATATAAGTGAAGATAAATTCCAAATCGTCAACTTGTGTATGGTTGAAAGATATAATTTTATCAATCTTTTTGATGAAGACAAGGAAACATCTTTGAAAGACAGTCAAACATTCTATTTTTATGGCTATGCAAATGATATTTCTGCAGTAAGAAATCCTGCTGCTTTTGGATTTAATAATTTCTATCGTGCAAAAAACAATATAACACATGTTAAAGACGGATATGATTTCACAGGTTTTGCATTTAATGATGGTGAAACAGATTATCAAGTGTTTGACAGTGAAGGTGAATTTGTTTTAGCAAACAAAAACTTATTCGCCTATGCAGGTAATAATATTGAAGCAATCAACTTGTTTGCAACATACGAGGCAAAGCAATACACCATTACTTATAAAAGTAATGGGTCACTGATCGCTGGTGAACAAACAAATGTGACTTTTGATCAAGAAATTGGTGTATTGTTTGATCCTGTTGGAACAGCCTATGACAGAGATGGTTATAACTTCAGAGGTTGGAGATATGGTGAGGTAACTTTAACATCTGAAACAATATATAAGTATCCACAAAATATTGAAGTTCAAGCAGTTTGGGAAGCGAAAACATACACAGTAACTTTCTTGTCAAATTTAAGCACCTATGCAAGTTTAAGTGTTGGCGGATTTACGTATAAGGTAACTGATGTTTACCTTGCAAATGATTTTTCTGGTGCTCTTGCTGGGGATTCATTCAATGAAACACAAAAGAGTATAACTTTTGGTCAAACTTATGGTATTTTGCCTGAACTTATTGCTCAAAATACTGAAGGAACAAATACTATAAAATTTACTTTCCTTGGTTGGTATGAAAATGCTGGTCGTGCAGATAAGGGTGTTCATGTTACATCAGACACAACAGTTTCAAGTACACCAATTACAACTCTTTATGCACACTATGCAAGAGATTTGTATAATGCTAACTTATCTGTTAATGCGTCGGAATATATTGTTAATCAAAACGGGGACAATGTAACTCCTTTTAAACGCATGACATATCAAGGTGCATCAGATACTGGTGCAGCTGCAAGCTATTCAACACTTGAGGCTGCAGGTTATACAACATGGACGCCTTCTGAAGGAATCTATAAATTGTATGATTTAAGAAGTGAAAATCTTGTTTTAGGCATTGTGCCAAATGATGGCTATTATGTGTCATCTGTTTCAGTTAAAATATACTCTGCTGATGGCTCTTATCAAACAAAAGTGTTAAATGGTAACTATAATATAGATAATCATAATTATAATATAACTTCAAGTTATGCAAATTTGCAGTGCTTGGCAAGTGGTACAGATGTGACTGTAACCTTTGTCAATATTGAAGGTGCTTACCAAAATCATTTTGCAGATATTACTGTTAATTTTGCAGTGAAAGAGTATAAAAATACTATTACTATGGCAAAGGACACGCAGCGAAATGGAGAAGAAATTACTGCAACTGGCTTTACACTTGCAGCATTAAATTCGGCAACTCATTCTGGTATTAAGTACGGAACTGCCACTAAATATAGTTTAAATATTCCGTCTGTTACAACTTATGGATTAAACAGTAAAGTACAGAATTCTTATTTAAGTAAGTTTAAAGTTGGGTCAATTGAAATAACATTTACACCAACATATTCAATGCAAAGGATTGATTTATACTATTACAAACTTGTTTCAAGTTCTGAAAGCACACAAACAGTTACTGATCAGACAATTACCGATACTTACACTGTTGGTGGTGTTACATTAAATCTTATTTATAATATAAGTGATCAAACTTACGCCTATAACTTTATCACAACAAATGTTGGTGACAATTATGCAGTCACATTGACACTGGCAGACGCCATGTTTAAAGTTGCACTTAATATCAGCAATAAATCAAACGAAGGTAATATTAATGATGTTGTTGTAAGTGGCAGAGAGTATGTTGGTAATTCTGTATCTTACACCTCTCTTACAGGTGTAACAAACGGCTTTACAAAAAATAATGTTTGGTCTGGCAATACTGTTTTGTTTAAAATATCCACAAATCCTGGTTGCTTTGTTGATAATATTACTATAGGTGCTAATGGGACAGTGTATAATATTGCAAGATCTTTAATGGGATTTAATGTAAGTGGACTGAATATTTCCAATACTTTTATAACTGTTTCGGATCGCTTTACAAATATAACAAATGGAAGAGCATTGATTGGTGGTGGAATTTTTGTTACATTCAACGATGGGACTTATCAAATAGGTGTGTCTAAAGCATTTGGTGATGTGTCTGTCAATGTGCAAGTTCGCAATTATACAATTTTACAAGTTGATGTTGCAGATGCTGAAGACGGCAGTTTTGAACTTACAATCAGTGATGGTGCTGCAGGTTATGTTAATAAAACTTTTGCAAGTGCTGAAAGTAATGAACCTGCAAACTTTGTAAGCGAAAAAGTGGGAAATGTCATAAATTATGTGATTTATGGTAAAGAAACAAGCGTAACAGCTTTGGCTTTGGTAACAGTGTCAACTGAAGGGGTTGCAAATAAGATTACTGCAAGTTCAGGGGCTGTGACTGTTGCTTCTGATAATGAGAATGCAGAAGTAGTCAGATCTTCGTACTTCGGCTCTGTGACAGTTGAAGAAATAAACAGAAGTATGAATATTGTAAGCAATCTTGGAACTGGTGAAAATACTTATAAACAAGAACTTGCTGATACTGAAATTTATGTAAGTTACTATAACAGTTTGGGAAGTTATGTACAAGATAGTCATTATACCGAAAATTCAGCTATAACTTTTGCTGGCAGAATATTTGGTGTAAAAGTTTACGATATAACTGGATATAAGTTTAATTCAATTACACTTAAAAATCAGAATAATGAAATTATCAATCCATCAAATGCGAATTATAATACAAAACAAACAGATGCACATGGCAGTTACTATCAGTATGAATATCAGCTTGACAATCTTAACTTTATGTCATTTACTTTGACAATAGCGCAAGATGCAATTAAATATACAATACAATACAGTTATAAAGAAAATCTTGGTTCTTCTGCGGTAACTGGAGAGACTGCAAATTCAGTTCATTATTATAATGTGCCATCTGCGCTTTCTGAAAATGGTTATGAAAAGATTGGATATACTTTTGTTGGTTATTCGCTTGATGTAAATGCAGTAAGTGGTACCTATGCAAGTGGACAAACTCTTAATGTTAATCTTTCAACAACTGACAATGACACTGTGACTTTGTATGCAATATTTATTGCAAAAGAATATAATATTATCTTTGATAGTAATGACACTGTTGGTACAGTAACTGCCCAAGAAGATACTTCTGTAGAATTTGAAGATAATGTTACTTTTGATAATACGTTTGGCACATTAAAGGTATTGACAAGGGTGGGTTATACTTTTGTTGGTTGGTTTACAAGTGCAGAAGGTGATAACGAAGTGCTTGTTGGCAACTCATTTAATTATGGCTTATACAATGACGAGGAAACTGAAATTAATGAAGAAACTTTACCAAAACCAACGATAACACTTTATGCTCATTGGACAAAAAATTCTTACATATTAAATTATGTTAATAATGATGGTGATGGTTCTTCACGTGCTGAAACAGACGATAGTGTGATGTTTGTTGAAAGTGTTACTTTTGACGATGTTTTTGGAACATTAAAAGTTTTGACAAGATTGGGCTATACTTTTAATGGCTGGTATACTAATATTTCAGGTGGAAGTAAAATTGAATCCACATCTATTCTGACTTATTCTATATATAATGTGTTTAGTGGAAACGGAGCATTCTCTGATACTGAAGTGGACAGGCACATAACACTTTATGCACACTGGACAGTAAAAACATATACGATCAGTTATAACAATAATGATGTTGTTGGTTCAACAACAGCAACGGGCAGTGGAGGAGTTGGCTGGGTAAGATTTGACAATACATTTAACGCTTTAAGAAATTTAACTAGAACTGGTTATAATTTTGTAGGTTGGTTTACAAGAAGTGATGATAGTGGCACACAAGTTTTGCAAGGATATGCATTTGACTTATCAACAATTGGTAATTTCAAATTTGGTGATTATGATACACTAAACGATCGTGAATCAATAGTTTTATATGCACATTGGCAGAAGAAAGAATATACAATAGTTTATGACTGTAACAAAGGTTCAGGGTCTTCTGAACCAACAACTACAAGCAATACATATTCAGTATATTTTGATACTGCATTTGACACTCTTTTTGAAACGGACAGAAACGGATATGACTTTGATGGCTGGTTTAGTAACTTGACTGATGGAACTGAAATAATGTCAGAAACTGTACTTAACAATACATTATACAATACTTTAAAAAATAATGGTAATTTTTCTGACACTGTAGCTGACAGACATGTGACGCTTTATGCCCATTGGTCTCAAAGAGAATATAAAATTATTTATGATTACAACAAAGCTGATAATACCACATCAGATCCAACCCAATCAGATGATGAATATTTTGTAACGTTTGACGGTACTTTTCCAACATTATTTACGACAAGCAGAAACGGGTATAATTTTGTTGGTTGGTTCACAAGTGTAGAAGGTGACAACCAAGTGATTGCTGGAAGCACATTTGTTGATGATTTATACAGTGATGCTGAAACTGAAATTAATGAAACAGTTTCTCCAAATCCTACTATTACCTTATATGCCCATTGGGAAGAAAGAATATATTCAATTGTGTATAATAAAAATGATGATGTATATGGCTTTGGATCAACAAGAGCAACAATAATTACAAATGGTGCTGCAAATATAATGTTTGATAATGATTTTGCAACATTAAGAGTACTTAAAAGAGTGGGTTATGATTTTGCTGGTTGGTTCACGAGTGCAGAAAGTGGAGATGAGGTGTCAGCAGGTGGTAAATTTGATGATACATTATATAATATTATAACTAAAAATGAGGCAGCTTCTCCAAATCCAACAATAACTTTGTATGCACATTGGAATGTAATAACATATACTGTAACATTTGATAAAAATGATAATACAAGCAGTGGTGGTCTTGGGTCAACAACGGCAAGTCGCATTGATGGTCTTGAAGACTTGACAACAACTGCAACTTTTGAACAAGACTTTACTATGCCCGCACTTCAAAGAACTGGTTATAATTTCCGTGGATATAAACACGCATTAATGGGTGAATCCTCTGGAGCATTAAATGGATTTATTGGCGGTGAGTGGACAACTGGAAACACCTTGACAGCAACATTAAATAAGAGTTTGATTGATTCTACAAGTATTCAGCTTGATGATGCCAACAGAACTTGTACTATTTATGCGGTTTGGGCTGCCAAAGTGTTTAATGCTTATGTTAATTTAAACAATAGTGATCTTGATGGTTTCGCTGATCCAGAAACTGGTGATCCTGTGGAGTCATTTGTGTTTACTGTTGTAAATGGTGCTACAGAAACTGAATTTTCCGGTGTTTCTTATACAAATATATCTGTTACTTGGGCATTTGATAAGAAAATATCCTATCTTCCAAATATTATTCCAACAGGTTATACATTTAATGGATACAAAATACAACAAGATGGCACTGGTGATTTCATATTAGTTAATAATACAGTTCTAAATTACAATTTGTTTAACTCTGCAAATTACTGTGATTCAAATGGCAACTTAACAAATACATCAGCATTATATAGTGGTGGACAATACAAATTATCATTGTATGCAGATTATACTGTAAATGCTTACACAGTTGCATTGCAATCATCAAGTGCTTTAAGTGGTTATAATTTGCAAGAGTTTACTGGTAACAATAAAAATAATTATACACCGGCCATAACGTCTTCAATAAACCCTGTAACGGTTGAACATGGTAAAAATTTATTTATTGACATTTGGGCTCCGGCAGGAAAGTATATAAAGAAATTGACTGTAAGCGGCAATGGTTGGAGTCAAGTTTTTGAATTTACATGGCTTTCTGCTGATAAACAGGTTTCATATGCTGGCGGAAATGTTGGAAGTGCCTTTAGTATAATTTCTGCTCTTACAGGCAAGGGTGCTGAAAAAACATACATTAAGGCATTATATAATGAAGGTGTTGCATCTGATACACCAAGATTAATTTTTGCAATGATCAATTTAAATGAAAGTGTAACCTTCACAATTAATACAGTTGATGATCAAACCTATGATGTTGAATTTTGCAGATATGCAAAAGGTGATGGGGCGATTGAAACTCAACAAAATAGATTGTTTACAAAAACATTTAAATATAATGTAATATTGACAAGTGATAACTTTGCTTATCCATATACGCCAGGATTTGTGTTTAAAAATTGGTATTATGGTAGTTTGAATGATGTTAATGTTCAAGATCCTTCTGATGGCACTTTGGTTAATATTGATCATGACACCGTTAAAGAAAATAAAGTGCTTGTGGCATACTATGAAGCTTCAATGACCAAAGCACAAGTTGTTAACTTCCATATTTGGGATAATATCGAAGGTCGTTATATTTCAAGGCAAGATATTGATACACATTATCAACTTTACTATTATGACACTGGAACATGGAAATCAACAGTGGGTGGAGACGATGTGTACTTTGATGATGATGGCATGAATGGAACAACGGTTAATGAAAGAGGTGGCAAACTCTTAACTTTGCCAACACCTGCAGCTGAAATTTGGCCAGCTGGAACTTACTTTGCTGGTTATGTGATAAGTTCAAGTGCCCCTGCTGCTGACAAGTATTTTAGTCATCTTTCTGGTGATAATTGTATACAGATTGACAGGGCAAATGAGTTTGATATTGATGTCATGATTGAAGAACAGTTAAATGTTTATGCAGTCTATGATGCATATGAATTTGCTATTACTGCAGGAACAAAAACTGGAAACAACTTAAATGTCACTGTCAATTTGGAGCTTTATGAATTTAAAGATGGAAGGACAAGTCAAATAACTTATGATTCTGTTTATTTTGCAGTTCTTACAAATGCACAGCATGGTGAATATAACTCATTAATTACTGCTGGAAATACAAAAGAAGTTGCGCTTTATGCAGCACTTGGATCAAACATGACAAATGCACAGCATGCAACTGGGGCAGAAACGACTGTTAATGTATTAGGAGGCTCGTATGTTGTTGCATTTGTTAAAGGAAGTAACAATTTAAGTAAGGAATATATATATTTGGCTTCTCAAAATGTTTTGACGGTTCCGGTTGCTTAAAGGAAAATTAATCTTATAAAATATCAAAATGTATCTTAAAAAAGTTGACATGAAATATAAAAATATAATAAACTTAATTTGTTTAGGAGAGAAATATGAAAAAGTTTTTTAAATCATTAATGAGTTTAACATTGGCACTGGTATTAATTATACCTGTGCTTTTGCTTGCTGGTTGCACCAAAAAATATACTGTGGAAGTAGGTATTGCAGAGGGTGATGGCTTTGTTTATTTATATCAACATGAAGGACAGTCTGTACTTGGTAAAAATGTTGTTTCTGAAGGTGAGAAGTTTGAATTTTTAATTAAACCTAAAAATGATGGTTGGGAAATTGAGTCTATCATAGAAGATGGTGTGCTTGTCACAGAAGATTATAGTAAAGAAGGTACATATCGCTCTTTTGTTGATATTAAGAAAAATCACACAGTAGAAGTTAAGTTTAAAAAAATTGAATTTACAATTACTTTAATGTGTGTTGATGAAGATGATGCGTCTGCATTTGTTGTTTTTGATACTGTTACTGTAAAGTACGATGAAGAGCTTGACCTTAACCAGACACAATATGGTGGAATGAATAATAAGAATTGGTGGTATACAAACAGCAATAACCAAAAGATTTATTTGTATAACAATCAGACAGATATTGATGTTGAACCTGCACAAGGCTATGCTTCAAACATACTGGTTGTGAAGAAAACAAGAACATTGTATAGTAATAAAACAGCAGCACAAATCAATCCTGCAGCATAAATAAAGTAATAAAAAACAACATGTTGAATCATGTTGTTTTTTTATGCATTATTTTTTATAGTATTATTTTAAAATCCTAATATTTGAATGACATATCCAGTTATCATGCCAAGAAGTATCATACCGCCAAGTATTGCAAAATTTTGTTTAATATGTTTGTTCTGTTTAAATAAAACTACAAAAGCTATTCCGGCGTTGACAATAAGTCCGGCAGTAAGTGCTCCGAAACTTATTCCACCAAGAATATAAAGCCTTGTTATTACAACAGAGCTGGCACAGTTTGGTATTGCGCCAATAAGACAGGCAATAAGGGGTGCAAACCATTTGCTTGATGTAAGCGCATTTGAAAGTGCATCTTCGCCAACCAAGGCGATTATTAGCCCCATGACAAAATTTACTGCAAGCACGAATGAAAAGATTTTTAGTGAGTGTATAAGTGGGTGTAATAGAAATTGCTTCCAAGGATTCGCTTTTTCGCCTTCAATATTATGTCCACAACAGCCATGATGTTCTGGTGCTGATTCGTCTTCATGATGTTCGTGATCATGGTGATGTGTTTGAGTATTCGCGGTATTATTATTGTTGGAACTTATGACCATTTTTTCTTTTGCAAGAGCGGATG
>CAKJZE010000057.1 GCA_918285425.1 Clostridiales bacterium | reverse complement strand
ATATTTAATCTTTGACAAAGATAAAAAACATTTGACTTGAATTATTTTTATTGTTTATACTTAACATATAAACAAATTGGAGAACCGTTATGAAACAATTGATAGCAATAAAAATGGGATCTACCATGACAACAATATTTAAACAAGGTGAAGACCTTGTTTTAAAAGAGCCAAGCATGATTGCAATTTCTGGAACCTTAAAATCAAGGGAAATCAGGGCGATTGGTAAAGATGCAAAGCGTCTTCAAGGACGAACTGGCAGCTCTTCAAGTGTCATTTACCCTGTAAACAATGGAGTCATTGTTGACAGCGAGCTTGCAACTGCTATGCTTAAAGGATTTTTAAGAAAAATTTTCCCAAGAAGATTTTTTAAACCAAATATTAAAGCTATACTTTGTGTACCACTTGGAATCAGCCTGAAAGAGAAAAAAACTTTTGAAAAAGTTTGTTATAACGCAGGAATTGCAGATATAACAATCATTCCAGCCATTATTTGTGGTGCAATTGGCGATGAAATACCAATTAATACAAACACGGGTAAACTGCTTGTAAATATTGGTGGCGGAGCAACAAACATTGCAGTTATGGCAATGAATAATATTATTTCAGGCATCAATATCAGCCTTGGCGGCACAACCATTTCCAAGGCTATTGAGCAAATGATCGCTGAAAAATTTAATTTAAGAATTGGTGAAGGTGTGGCTGAAAAAGTAAAAGACGAAGTATTAAGCTTACTTGAAACTGACACTGCTTCTGTTGAAATTCAAGGGGTCAACATCACAACAAAAGAAACTGAAACCAAAGTCATTTTCTCCCCTGACGTTTACCAGATTGCAACACATTACTATGGAAAGATTGCAGAGGCAGTCATAAGCGTAATAAACACTTGCCCACCTGATATTATCAATGATATAAAACGAGAAGGAATGTACCTTTTTGGCAGCAACAGCCAAGTGAGTGGAATTGCCAAATTCTTTAAAAATAAGCTTAACCTCAACATAACGACATATGACCACAACCGAACAGATATTATTGGTGCAGCAAAAATCCTTGACAATCCAACACAATATCAAGACCTTTTAAAAAGTTTATAATTTAACACAAAAAAAATAGTCAATTCAAATTGACTATTTTTTATTTACTTATAAAATTTCCAACTTTTTATGGAAGTATTTTTCAAAGTCTTTTCCGCACTCCATAGCTTTTTCAATCTCAAACTTACTGTCACCCGTCGCAATGGTCTTCATTATGACAGAGTCACCCAAGATATCACAAGTTATATCAACTATAACACTGTTTTTAGTATAATCAAAAGCTTCTGCAACGCGGAGCATAGATCCCATTTTATATACCGCATCCATATCTTCTTCATTAAACAAATCTTTGTATTTAACCCAATCTGTCAAAGAGATCTCGCCACCATGATGAAGTGATGCAACAAATGCTGCAAGTACAAGCTCTCTGTGAGTTACTCCAAAGATATCTGCCCCAATTATTACGTTATAAGCATTCTTTGCATGTTGAATAAAGTTAATTCTTTTACCAACATCATGCATAAATGATGCAACACGCAGAACTTTCACATATGTTCTTGAAAGTTTATGTAACACCCTTAACTGTTTAAAAAGAAGCATTGAAAGGTTATAAACTTGCTCATTATGTTTATTCTGTCCTGCATCGTGGAAAGTAGTTTCTGCAATAACACTGTATCCAAGCACGTCAGAAATTGGCTTTTCGAGAGTTGAAGGTATAACCTCTCCAAACAAAATACCACGCACCAATGCATTGTCATTTATTGAGATGTTTTCCATCTTAACAGCTTCACAAACTTGTGAAAGAATTATAAGTGATACAGCAAAAACATCTGCCCTTGGCTCATCAATAAGCTTAATCTTTTTGGTTTTGTCAAGATCAAGTGAAGTTACCTGCTCTTTTATAAATTCCAAATCTTGCTTTGTGCAAGAAAGACCAAAATCTCTGTCCAGTGCATACTTTTTATACTTTCTGATCATCTTGGAAAAATCTGTTGCATAGTCCCCACTTAAAACCAAACCAAATTCAGGGTCCACCTGATCCAGCCATGTTATATCTGAAAGCTGTGTTTGCAAATATTTTTTAATTTTTTCAATTGCAACCTCTTTCCCAAGCTCTTCAAAAGGAAATTTATTAAGCAAAGTAACCGGCCCAATATCCAGCACCGCCTCTTCAATAACAGTTCTTCTGTTATAGTAAACAATGTGCAAACCATCAGCGGTAAGATGCACAGCGATACCCTTTGGTATATCAAATGAATTTATAGTACCCAAATATATTTTATCATTTTGATCATCATTTGAAAGCACTGTAAATCTGAAGCCGCAAGAAGCATAGACTTCATCAAAGAAGCTGTATATATTTTTAGGTTTTGAATCCCTGAATAAGTTTGCAATAGCAATAGTTTTTGTGACATCGTGAAGTTCACAAACTTTACGGAAACCCTTTAAAACCCCAATGGTTTGGTCAATTTGAGGTTTTTTAAGGAAATAGTCACTGTCCATTTCAAGAGCAAGCTTAATAGGCTCTTTCTGAAAGGCTTGCAAAACAAAATAATTGTCTTGATCAGCAGCAGCAATATAGAGTTTTGCAGAATAAGTTTCCAATAAAACGACGGCAATTTTTTCCAAAATCATCTCTCCTTAAAAGCAAATATTTTAAAGCATAATGAAAGTAAAAATCCCTCTGAACCTTTCACTGATAAGAGTATAGCATAAAATCCAAATTTTGTAAATATTTTATTTTAAAAACAGTCAAACTATTTTTTCATAACTGAAAAGTCATGAATAAATAAAGCAAAATTTACGACTTATTATAAAAAGAAAAAGCCCATAATTTATGGACTTAATTCTTTTAAAGATCTTTATTCTTACAATCTTGAAATGACATGATGTGGACACGCTGCAACACATCTGTAACAACTTATACACTTTGTTGCATCAATGACAGGAACATTGTCAATCACTTGCACTGCACCAACTGGACAAACTTTTATACAATTTCCACAATGGCTGCAACCCACTTCACACTTTTTTGAAATTCCCGGTTCAGAAGATTTATTATTACAAATTGCCTGCACTGAAAGTGACACATTTTGCATTGTTACAAGCTGATTTGGGCAAGACTTTACACATGCACCACAACCAACACATTTACTTCTTACAACCTCTGCAGTGCCCCTTTCGTTGATTTTGATAGCTCCAAAGCGACAGGCACGCACACAGTCACCACAACCAAGACAGGCAAATTTACACTCTTTACAACCAGAGTGCAACGACTCCTCAACTGCACAGTTATCCAGTCCTTTATAGAAGTATTTATCAACAGCTTTTTTACCACCCTTACACTTTACAATAGCAACTTGCTCTCTCTTGGCGGAATTTGCTGGCTTAATATATTTTTTAATCTTATAGACTTCTTCTTCCTTTAAAAGTTTACATGCCTCTGGTGCCTTTTGACCAGCAGCAACTTTTTTCGCACATTCTGTACAATTTTTCTCTCCACACATACCACAATCTACGCCGGGTAAAATCTTGTTCACAAAATCAGCACCTATGCTTAATTTTTTATGTTTGTGCACAAGAAATGAAAGCAACCACACAAAAGCTACTGAAAGTACAAGCAAGCCAACAAGCAATATTATCACATACAATCTATCCATAAATTTCTCCTTCTGTTAAAACAACATTCCTATTGCTGAAAGTATAATACCAATTATCGAAATTGTATAAAGCATAAGTGGCACATTCCTTGCAGGCTTTAAGTTATGTGCATTGTCAAGCTTATCATAAATTGCATATAGCAACAACTGCACTAAAATGTATCCCGCACAATACATGGTTACAAGGAATATACCGATTAAAAAGCTTAAAGAATAGTCAAACACAAGCATGATGCCTACCAAAAGTATGGTCTGTGCTGCAAACTGATAACTTTTTTCATACAGATAAAAAGCTTCTTTAGAGGTATACTTGATAAGTAACCTTGAAAGATAAGACATAATAAGAGAAATAAACACTATTATAAAAGTTTTCAAGAAAATAACATCAAGTGGAATAAGTACATAATTTACAAGGGCAAACACAATAGATCCACCAATAATAACACCCATAATAGTTGTTGCACAAGAAATGATTAGGTATAAAAAGTTTTTCTTGTCAGTTTGAAGGCCAATTACTCCATAACCAAAATAGGTCATGACATTCGCCATAAAGATTGCATTTATGGCAAGCAAAGCAAATTCACTCATTATTTTCGCCCTCCTTTATCATCAAGCATGTCTTGGCTTATAGACTCTTTTTCGTAAAGTTCTTTAATAACAATCTTATAGCTTTCAACCAATGTGTCAAAATGTTTTTTTCTTTTGACATAGGTTCTTCTTATGATATTAAATATCAATGCAAGGGTTGCAATAACAAACATACCTCCATAAGGAAGTTGGAAAAATTCCAAACCTTCAAATCCAAGAGTCATATTTGCAAAAGTTCCAAACCCTACGATTTCAATAACAGCCCCATAAATTGCAGTAAAAATACACCATACAACAGCCATTACTATAATTTTGATGAAATAATTTTTTGTGGTGAAAGTATTTTCGAAATAGATTGGATAAATTCCCAAAATTAAAGTAGGAAGCACTGCAGTTTCTATATTTTCAGTAGCAAATACAATAAACGGATTTTCAAAATAACCTAAAAGAACTTTCAAAATAGTGATAAGTACAGCACTAATTAAACTGTAAAGAATAAACCTTACATGATTGTCAGAAATTTTGTCAATCATAGATACAATGCTGAGACCAATTAAAAATACCATACCAACAACCACCGCATAAATTAAAGCGTCATAGATTGTCGCGATATTAAGCACCACAGCACAAACAGCAAGAGCGGTCAAATAAATTGAGTTAATAGGTTGTTTCTTTTCCATATTATTTTACCTCCTTTAATCCAAGAGGTCTTGGCATGAATATTTTATCAAGCAAAGGAGCAATCAAATTGACAATTAACACAGCAACAAACACTCCGGTTTCACCCATCACATTTTTGGTCATAAACAGACCTGCAAAGATTCCAAACAAAAGACCATATACAAGTCTTCCCCACACTGTGTTTGGACTGGTCACTGGATCAGTTATCATAAACACACATGCAAACAGGAAACTGCCTGCGAACAGATAAGGTATAATCCCAACTGCGCCTTTAAAAATCCAAACTGAAGCAACAAATGTTACAACTGCACCAACAGGCACCACAAAATCAGTTATTTTCAAGAACATTAATATAATTCCGCACGCAAGTATAGTTATTATTGCAACTGTACCCATTGCACCTGGCACAGAGCCAAAGAACATAGATCTTAAGTTAATTGTCGCATAATCCCCCATTGCGAAATAATGCAGAGGAGAAGCAACATTTTCACCAATTGCAGTTCCAGTAAACAAACTTAAATTGAGTCCAGAGAACATCACACTTAAAATAACTCTTGCCGCAGCCGTTGGGTTAAATACATTTTTACTTAATCCACCAAAACAAAATTTAAAAACAAATATTGCAATAGCGCTGCCAAGTGCAGGCATCCAAAGAGGAACACTTACTGGCATGACAAGCGTAACCATCAAACCTGTGACAACAGATGAAAAGTCAAGCCATTGTCCGTTTTTATCTTTTAAAAGATTTAAAACTTTTTCTAAAGCATAGCTGGTTCCAACACCAATCAAAATAAGATATACAACTCTTATACCAAAGTTTACCACAGCAAACACACTTGTTGGTACAAGTGCCAAAGCCATAACAATCATCATGTACATTGTGGAAACCGTGCTGGTGATATGAGGTGTTGAAGAAACAAACAGTTTATTATTCATTTTTGTCCCCTCCTTCACTTATTATTGAATCAGGCTTTTTTTCTTTAAGAGATTCAATGACCTCAAGAGCAGCTGACTGCTCATTGGTCTCTTTTACATTTTCGTACCCGCCTTTGACATCTAATATTGTGTCAAAATCTTGTTGCATTGTTGTATCTTCCCCTTCAACAAGCAAATAGTCACTGCTGTCTGGATTTTTGGCACGTCTGTTTTCAGTAAAGTTCTTCATGTATTGCACTTTTTGTGCCAGTTTACGTTTTGCTGGGCATACAAAGCTGCAAACACCACAATTCAAACAAGTTGAAACACCCAACTTCTTTGCTTGCATAAAGTCACGCTCTGTAAAAGCATCATCAACATTTTTTACATGAATACGAACTGGACAATGTTGAACACATTTTCCACAATTGATACACTCCGACTCTTTTTCAAGGCCAAATTCTGATGAATCACAAAGAAGAAGCGAATTTGCAGCAAGCGTTATTGACGCAGAAGGTGTCTCTTGTGCAACGCCAGTCATTATCCCACCAAAAATTAACATATTCTCATAGCTATTTGAATTGAAGCCAACAACCTCCATGATGTGATTTATAGGGGTACCATTTTTAACAAAATAATTCGCCTTTCTTAAGCAGTTGTTTCCAGAAATAGTTACTGCTCTTTCAATCGCTGGCTTTCCATTATATACAGCATGGAAGAAGTCATAGCAGTTGATTGCGCCTTCCACAATCACTTTTATTTCCGCTGTTCTGCTGTTTTCTTTCACCATTTTGCCAGTTTGATAATAAGCAAGCAGCCTGCTGTAAGAGAGTGGATAAATGTGAGGGTAAATTTTAATTTTAACTTTATTTTTAAGTCCTCTCTTCTTCAAATATTCCTTGAAGAGCTTAATTGTTTTGGCCTGTTTATTTGTAAATACAAAAATTATATTTTCTGCATTACACAAAGTTTTAAATAAAAGCGCTCCTTCAAACATCTCTGACGTATAGGTTTGTACAATTGCTGAAGTGGCATACTCATATGGGTCAGTCTCTGTGCAGTTTATGATAAGTTGTTTTATACTGCTGTTAAGCAAATATTTTTTATAGGTGACCTCGTATGGTGGGAAATTGTCAACCATTCCAGACTCGTAAAGACGTTTCAAAAGTTTTTCAGCAGAAAACTCTGATGCGTCCATAGTTGGCAAATAACTTTTATCTTCCCTGTTCTCTTGCTTTATTATAACATGGTCACATATTATGCCATTTATGTTCAGTTTTCTTACAATACCAACAACACTTCCGCAACAAGGACTGTAAACAAAGTTGCCGTATTTTCCTTTTGGTTTTGCCAAAAGTGTACCTTCATTAACTTTGTCGCCAACACTGACAACTCTTTCAGACTGTTCACTTACACCAACTGAAAGTGGCACGACATAGTTTTCAGATTTACGCAACACAAAAAAGCCTTTCGCGAGTTTACTTATTTTATGTTTTTTTAATCTTATTCCACGAATTTCCATACTCTTTCCTTCTATTTATTTTTAGCTATTAATATAGTAACAAAATAAAGAGGAAAAGTAAAACGAATTTTAGTGTAATTTGAAAAATATAAATATTTTTTTAGCAACTTGTATAAAAGTCTTTATTTTTTACAATTTTTTACAACTTTAGTTTTCTGTTTACTTTTAAAAACAAGTATTAGGAGCTGAATAATGCCAATCAGACTGATAAAGACTCCAAAGCTTATTTTAAGTATTTTGTCAGAAAGGTCAGCGGCAAGAAGTGACCCCACCAAAGAAACCAAACATGCAGGAATTGAAACCCACCACCAGTTCTTAAAATCTATTAATTTTTTTCTTGAATACACCACAATATTAACCACAGCCATTGGAACAAACACCAAAAGATTTATACATTGAGCAATATTCTGTGGAACATTCATGAGTAATGTTATAAGTGGTATCAAAAATGTTCCCCCACCCATGCCCATGCCTGCAAAAATGCCAGACACAACTGCGATTATTAAAAACCATAAAAACTCCATTATGCCCCCTTCACAATCATAAATACACCAGCCGTAATCATCACAAATGAAAATATAATTGTTATCCATTGATTTTTCATTTTTTTAAGTAAGACCGTTCCAACCATACCGCCAATAACAGTACCAATTAAACATGGCAAAAACACATTAAAGTCAAAACTGCCTTTTATAAAATATACTACTCCACTTACAACGCAAATGGGTAAAATGATTAAAATAGCAGTTGCATGGGCTATTTTTGTATCCATTTTTAAAATAGCAATTATACATGGCACAACAAGCATGCCGCCGCCCGCACCTAAAAAACCATTTACAAATCCAACGAAAAGCCCTAAAAGTATAAGAAAAAATACCTGCCAAGAATACTTCATGCGTATATTATTGACAAGATTTTAATAAATAAATATAAAAAGAATAGAAAAAAGATTGATTTTTTTTAGCTATTATATTA
>CAKJZE010000056.1 GCA_918285425.1 Clostridiales bacterium | reverse complement strand
TTTGTTTGATGTTTATATCATACAGCATTAATGTGGACAGCATTATGTCCACATTTAAAAAAATAAAAAAATTTTTCAAAAAGCTAAAATCGTTTTGTGATTACGACAAGATATGATAAAATAAGCTAAAATATATATTTATATATATGCGTGCGCTATTTCAAACTAAAAGTAAATGGCGGGCATAGTGGGAGTCAACATGAACAACAACATCAATGTCAATTCTAAATCAAGAAAAATTAAAAAGTCATTTATCACTTATCTGACGCTTCTTATCGTAAGCATAATTTCCTTGTTTACGTTTACTGCTTGTAAACTGACAAGTACAACAACAACAGGATCAAGTGCGGTTTATGACGCAGATGGAAAGCTTCGCCTTTCTATTCCTTTTGTTTGGCACAATACATATTCTGTTGATGCAGCAGGTAAAAAGATCATTGATGATGTTTCTGGAAGTTTTGCATGGGAACTTAATTACTATGTAAAAAATGCCACAGATGAGCACTATGACCAAACTTCTTTTGAATATTGCCAATTCTACTATGTTGACGGTGTAGAGAATTTTACTGTTGTAAACATGATGGATAACGGTGAAACAGACACAGAAATTAAAAAACCAATATATGCAAAAAGCCAGTCTGCCCTTTTTACTGCAGCAAATGCATGTAAATCTGGCGACCCTATAAACGTTGAAAATTCTAGTTTTGTGGAAACACCTGTCTATGACTCAGAAATAAAAAAGTACTTTTATACTAGCACAGACTTTACAGAAGGCTGGTGGCAATGTATCCCAGCTGAAGGCAGCACTTACAAATTTTGTCATGTTTATACCTACACAAATTATGCAACAGTAAATACAGATACTGTTGCCTTCCCTGATTATGAAATTGTTGTTGACGGAAATTTCTATACATTTAAAATAATTTGCAACTATGATCAACTTGGTCAGTATAATGAAGAAAATATAGAAAAAGGTTTAAATGCTAAAAATGGAAATATGTTTTTTGATAGAAAAGCAAGCACATCTGATCCATTATTTACCTTTAAATACAGAAATGGTAAATCAACAAGTGAAGGTGATGAATGGAAGGATTGTCCTGCAGGTTTCATGACCTATTATGAAGAAGAAGGAAAGTTTTATATCAGATTTAATCCTCATTTGGAAAAAGCTTCAACAAACAGATATTTGAAAGTTCGTTCTCTTTTAAATTCATCAGCTGATTCTGAAAGTTTAAGGGCTTCCTCACTCTATTCTTCTACATTATCATTTGAAGCTTATGCTGTTTCATTTGAAGCGTACTCTCCAAACAGTGTTGAGGTTGATTATGGTGGCATTGACTATGACCATGGTAAATATTATTTTGCCAGTGAAAAATCAGTTTATGATACAAAAAGTGAAAAGCCTTACATAAAAAGCATCACTGGTTATTTTCCTGAAGGAAGAAAAATTGAAGTTAAGCGTGGTGTTTCTTATTCAACTCCAACAACTTACAACAATGATGGTGTGCCATATACAAAAGATTATAACTATGCGTTCCAAAGTTGGACAACAAATGCCAAAGCAGACAACACAAATGTGCTTGCCTCTACTCTTCCAGCAAGATCAATAGCAAACAATTCTGCTTTTACTGATACAACAAACTTGCAGGCCTTCACTTTGGGTGATAATCCACTCAACGCAGACACTTTAAGCAAGTCTTCACAATTTACTACTGTATCAATTAAGAATACTTACTCTGCCCCATTCTATATCCCGAAAGCTTATACAACAGATGACTTGTCATACTTTGTTTATGACTACTTGCCTGATATGAGCGCTTCTGCAACGACAATGGATGACCGTATTGTTGTTACTGCTCACAGGTACATTAATGGTTACAAATTTTATGCAAACTACGCAAAGGTTCGTGATTTTGAAATCAGTGGCACAATGTTCGCCGGTGATAATTTCTTTACTGGCGATAATCAGTACTTAACAGACTTTACTCCTGTTCTCTTTGTGTATAAAGGTGACGGAAAATATGAAAAACTGATATTAAATAATCATACAGAGACATATTCGCAGTCAGATCTCAAATTAAGTGGCACAAACAGTCACATTAATGGCATTAATCTTACAATTAATGGTTCTTATTTCAAACTCACTGGTCTTGAATATAATGACTATATAATATTTGAGAAAGAAGGTAAGGCAATCAATAAAGACGCTGCACTTAATCCTGCTGACAATCAAACCTATCTATACTCATTCCATTCCCCAAATATGGTGGATAAATATGTGGCAGACTATGGAACACAGGTTAAAGCACTGCAACCTTTCGTAAGCTCTGTATTCTTTGGCGATAAACAAGATATGGGTATCATTGGAACTCAATATTCTGAAACAAGCAATCTTATTGTCAACCTTTATGCAACTGATGATGGCAATGGTAAGGCAGTACCTGACACTGGTATCAAACTTCTTGAAAATACATCAACTGGATATGAAGTTATTAAAAGTGTAAGCACATATGAGGATAAAAATGGCTATGTCACAACAAATGTGATAATTTCTTTGATGCTTCCTTCAAATCAAAGCTTAATCGGTTATAATGTTGAAACAATGCAGAATCTTGCCATGCAATATTATTCTACCTCTAAATCAGACGCTTATAATAAAGATTCAAGTGATCTCTTCGTTGTCTTCAAAACCTTTAACCCACAAACATATAAATATGAAAATTCAGATTTCTATGGAAATAATATATCAAAGGGTGTAAAGATTAAGGTAAATAGTGATTATGTAACAGATTATCCAGAATTTAATATCTTTTTCTATGAAATTAAATCTGAAGTTATTGCAGATTCTACAATTGATAAAACAACCACATCTGCTTATATTCAAACCGAAGATGGAAAATACTGGAAATATATGTACAAAAACAATGATCTTGTATTACCTGGAACAAGATATGAAATTGTTGATGAAAAGAAAGTTCCTGATACTCTTTACTATTACATGCAGATTGATGGGAATACAAATCCATACAACGATGATGGTACATATTCTGCAAGTGATATTCATATGCTTGTAAAAATTGTTCATGGTAATGGCGCAAGCGAGTGGCGCAAAGTTGACTATATATTCTCAAGTTATGCATTTAAAGATGAGATGAATGCAGATGAAACGATGTATAAAACATGGACAACATCTATCACTATGGATATGGATTCGTTAACGACAGGATCATTATTAAATGACAACAATCCAGCTAATGCAGAAATTCCTTATCAAATAGTAAAGGCGTGGAGTGAAAATAACTCTTATGGCAATGAAACTGGATATCCAAAACCTTTACATAATGTAACAGAAAAAATCACGCTTACTGAAAGGGCTGTAAGTGTTGTTGTTGATGCTTATGAAACTGGCATGAAAAATAAAAAAGGTACAGATGAACAGTTTATATATGTTTACTATGATGTAAAAAAGGTCAATGGACTTGCATATTATATATCCCCTGTCGCAATGCGCTTTGGTGATACTTATAAACTGCTATTTGATGAAATATCAAATTTTGGTAGCTTAAAAGGTAATGCTATAATGCTTGGTAGCGATATAATCGCACGCAAGGACCTTGTTGAAGAAGTTGGTAATTTCTATCGTGCAATTGGTGCAAAATTGTCTGCAAATTCATATTATTATATTTTGCCAGTTGGTAAAGATGCAGGGGCAACAAAAAGCACCACAACAACACTGCTTGCAAAACAATATATACTTGATCCAACTTTAAAACAAACTTCAACATTAAGGCAAGTTGATAATTATACTGACAAGGATGGAAATGCATATGTTGGTACTATTTTAAAAAAATTACCTGACAGTGCAATAACAAACCCGCAAGCTGATGTTGCTTTGTCAGATGAGTCAGGTTTAATTATTAGTGATGATTACACTAAACTAAAAACAGAAAGTGGTAAATATGTTTTAACTGATTTAAGTAAAGAGAAAACACCTAAAGTAAATGATTTACTTTCATCTTCACACGACAGTGTTAATAATGCTGATGATTTAATTATAGATGATAAAGATACAAAATTAGGAGATGCAGTTCATAAAATTGGTGAAAGCGGATATCCAATATATGATGTGTATAGTGGCAGTTTGCTTGGAAATTATGGTGCTGCAGATGCAAATATTCAATTTCTTACAGCACCTACTGGAGATTTAAAATATCAATATCAACTTTATTTGCTTGATTTTTCTGGTGATGAAATCAATACTGTTATGATAAATGATTTATACTTTGATGGCGATAAAACTTGCTATAAAATCCTTGGTCAAACAAGATTAAATGGCGTTGAATATGACGTATATGATCACACAGAGCAATTTGCTTATGTATTGGAGTTTAATCCAGAGAATTTCACTATTTTTTCAGTATCAAATGAATTGATAAGTAAGCTTAAAGTAAAAGTTACTACAAAAGTTCAGACTGGTGACAATCTTGTTGATAAAACATATTATGGTATATTGATTCCAACTTATTACGATCTTTCACTTGACGCAGAAAATAACATGATTAGTACACAATACTTTTTAACTCTGTCAAAATCTGGAGCAGAAGATAAGCTTGTATATAACTTCACCATGAGTGGTTCATCAAACTATGAATATTACAAACCACTGGTTAATGACGATGGAAGTGTACAATATAATGAAGATGGCACACCTAAATATGATACATCTGACTCAAATACAAAATTAACATACTATTCAAAATTTGATTATGTATATATCAACCAAAGTGGTCTTAACAGAACTGCAATAAGGTTTGATAATAATAATGAAGTTACAATACTTGGTAAATATATTTCAAGCAATGACCCAAATAATCCTATTATCTATCCTTCTTTGTCAAGCTTTGAAGAATATGAAGATGAAGATCTTTTTGTGCTCAATATGTCAGGTGTTGAAGGTGGTGTAAGCCAATATAATTATTATTCACTTGACTATACAAGTACTAATACAGTCAAAGAGGGTTTCCCAGGGATAGTGCTTCTTGCTGGCACTCCATACCCTAACCCTGTATTATACTTGTCAGTAAGACATTTGGCTTCAGAAACTCCAATTATAAATATCAGCTTTGATATTAAACCAGCATATTATGTTGAGGTTTTAGGTAGCAATATTCAAACTGAAGACTCAAATCTTATGAGAGACTTTACAACCTATGCATTTAAAGATACAATTACTAATATTACTCAAAATGACTATCTTGACAATACATACTATGTAATAGATAAGGAGACAATGTCCCCTATTATTCCTTATTATATTATGTCAGAGTCAGATTATAACAATCTCACAGATGCTGAAAAGAATAAATTAAAATCAGATGTTGGCTTGGTCGATGGCAATTACTATTTCTTCTATACTTACACAACATCTCAAGATGAAAATGGCATTGATGTTTACTCTGGTTATCCACTTACTATTCAGGATATTGGTTTAAATGATGATGATATGTTTGTATATTATAAGGATTCACTTGCTGCAAACGGAAAATATACAAAATTTGTGTATGTGAAATATTATGATAATGCGCATAATGTTCACTTTAAAACATTAAACTCTGACACGGATGTCAATATTTGGAACTCTTCGCCAAGTAAAATTGAAGATGTGCCAATTTATGATATTCACACATATTACCAAGATCGTGATGGTATCATTTACTTTACTTCTGGAACAGATACTGACGATAACGTTGAATGTATTGGACTTTCTGGTATCAGTGCTGGTGCAACCAAAAGTGAGTATGGTTATTATAACTATGATAATGTTGTTCTGGGCGGTGTTACTTATGCATATCGTACACTGCGATCTCAAATTGAAGGCAAAACAAACTATGGTTATCAATTTGATAAGCAAATCAGTATTATTGATGCATATGACAGTAAAGATGCATATTTCTTAACTGGTGTTGATGCTGTGGTATTGATGGCGAGTCCAATAGTGCAAATTGATGATGTAAACAACAATTCATATATATATAGATTTAAAGAATGGAAAGTTTATTCAAGATATAACAGTGAACTTCTGTATTATAATCGTGAAATAACTGAAACAATGCAAAGAAATGGTGAAGCGTACAATGCAATTTTAACTTTTGCATCTAAACAGGCTGGTTATTTTGTATTCTTGCCAGTTTATCAAAGAGTGTATAAAATAGATCTTGGAACAGCAGTTATTGATGGTCCAATTAACCAGGGCGGCGGAGTTACAGTGCTTTACTCTGATGACAGCAGAGAGTCTGATATTAATAATAAACAAAATCATACTCTTTATATGACAGAATATCTTAAGACTGAATATCTTGGTAAACAAGGTTACTATTATGGTAATTTAACTGGTATTCCATATCTCTATTTTACGGGTGATTTTTATGATAAAAAACCTGTATTTTCATACATTGATAATGTCTACTATGATAATGGTGATTTTTATAAAGTTTATACAAATGCAAGTGGTAAGATCACGTCTATTAGTAAGCTTGAAAAGGTAGCAGACTCTGCAAGTGCATTATTAAGAATAGGTAAGCCTGGCATTATACAATTATCATGCAATGGTATGCAATATTATGCTTACTATAATGAAGTGGATAATAATGGAAATGTAACAAGCTCTTATATTAAATATTGGAATGAAGATTCAGAACTTATATTTAGATATTATGATGATTATTCCTATGTCTATGTCAATAAAACTTTAAAAGATATTATGGGTGTTACATTTACAGCCAAATTCTTCTTTGACACAGTTACCGGGGATTCTGCAAGTAAAACAGTACCAGTATATTATAATAAAGATAATATGACTTTTTCTAGTTTAAGTTCAAGCTTGTTGTCTCATATTTCTATATTAAATATTTTTAATGCTATAGGCACGATTTTTAAAGATCATATTAATGAAGATATTGCTGTTGCATGTACTAATAATTTCACTTATATTCCTGTTGCAAATCCTTCAATATCTGCAGAAATGTATAGAAGTGAATTTGGTACATTTGCTGCTGGCGAGCTGGCTGCTGATGAAAATGGAGTACTCTACTCTACTCAACAATTTAAGACGACATACATAGATCGTGATGCCCAAGTTAAGCTTCAAGCAGTTCCAGACAATGGTTACAGAGTTGAAGGTTGGTATATGTGCTATTATGATGAGGTAGCTGGTACTTGGGTTACAACTGATGATAAAGTTGTGAACTCTGATGCAAAATATTTTGATGAAATACTTCAAGCTTATTACAATCCATACACAAGAGAATATTATTATATTACTGATTATCACTCTACGGGCAATGCTACTGATGATATAAGATACTATTATGATGAAGCTAGAGAAAATCTTGCAGTTGTTCCTGACAGAATGCTTGACAAAGTAAGAGGTTACTTTGTCAATATGGGTTCTTCTTCTGCTCCAAACTGGATTCAAGTTTATTCAAACAGAAATACTGGGTATGAAAGATTCTATTTTGACCCAGATTTTACCAATCGCGTTGATACAAATGAATATGATGTTGAAGAAAAAACATATCTTGATGTAATACATACTTGGGAAAATGGTCTTGTAACATTAAGCAATATTACAATTTATAAGCGAGTTATTGATGCTGGAACGGAGTATGAAAAAGCAAAATATTATCGTGGCACTTCAAAAGGAAACATCTATGTTGATGGCAATAATCTTCAAATAACTGATTTACATGCAAATTTAAGATATGTTGCAAAATTTATTGAAACCTATAATGAATATATTTATACAGAAGATACTGAAGACGGAATTCAAATCAGTGCTGTTTACTATTATAA
>CAKJZE010000055.1 GCA_918285425.1 Clostridiales bacterium | reverse complement strand
GTCAACAGGTCAACAACAACACGTCCAAGCTCTGTTGAAATAAGTGCATGCGATTGCCTTTCCAAATATTTTCTTGTCTGAAGCAATGTCACCGTCTGCGAATAAGTCGCAGGACGTCCAATTCCCTTATCTCGCATCTCTTTAACAAGTGAAGCTTCTGTGTATCTTGCAGGTGGCTTTGTATATTTTTGCTCTGCCTTTTTATCAAGAAGTGCAAATACATCATCTTTCTCAATAGCTGGCAATTTTGCAGAGATATTTTCACCATCTTCATCTTTATCTGGTTGGTTATTATAAACCGCTGTATAGCCTTCAAATATAAGTGCACGACCAGTGGTTTTGAACTTGTGACCATTTGCATCAATATCTACTGCAAGAGAGTTGTATTTTGCATCAGCCATCTGACTTGCCAAAAATCTGTCGTAAATAAGCTTGTAAAGACGATAGTAATTTTTCTGCACTTTATCTTTAATGCTTTCTGGCGTCACATTTAAGCTTATTGGTCTGATTGCTTCATGCGCGTCTTGTGCATCTTTTTTATTCTTATAAAATCTCTGTTTTTCTGGGAGATAATCCTTACCAAATTTCTCTTCAATATATGATTTTGCCATTGCTTGAGCTTCTGGTGCAACACGTACAGAGTCAGTTCTGATATATGTTACAAGTGGCATTTTGCCCTCTCCTGCAACTTCTACACCTTCATACAAGCTTTGTGCAGTGGCTGTTATTTGTTTAAGAGAAAGGCCAAGCTTATTGCCTGCCTCTTGGTTCATTGAGGCCGTATCAAAAGGGGCACTTGGACTGGAAGTCGTCACAGATTTTTTGACAGTAACCGCTTTAAAGTCCACTCCATCAATGTCAGACAAAATTTTGTCCATATCTTCTTTAGATTTAACTTTCTTTTGCGATCCTTCAACAAGTGTTGCTTTAAATTTGTTTTTTGTGCCATCTTTTGAAAGATCAACTGCAAGCGTCCAATATTCTTCAGGTTTGAAATTTTCAATTTCTCTGTCACGGTCAACAACAAGTTTAAGAGTAACTGACTGAACACGTCCGCCCGAAAGATTACTTTGAATCTTTCTGCAAAGAAGTGGAGTCAGCTTATAGCCAACAAGTCTGTCAAGAACTCGCCTTGCCTGCTGTGCATTGACAAGGTCCATATTGATTGGTCTTGGATTTGCAAGCCCTTTTTGCACCGCATCATGGCTTATTTGGTTAAACTCAATTCTGACCGGTTTGGTAAAATCCACACCAAGTAAATTCGCTGCATGCCATGCAATAGCCTCACCTTCACGGTCAGGGTCGGTTGCAAATATAATTTCTTCAGCATTTTCTGCCTCTTTCTTAAGATTTGCAACAACTTTTTTCTTGTCACCTTCAACCACATATTCTGGTTTAAAATTATTGTTTAGATCCACTCCAAGTCCACGAACTGGCAGATCTGCCATATGTCCAAAGGTGGGAACAACCTTGTATCCCTTGCCACAATATTTTTGTACTGCAGGCTGTTTACCAACACCTTCGATTAAAACTAACTTCATAAAATCTCCTTAATTTTCATTCTGCTTTATAATAGGATTTTTATTAAACTTTACAGCGAGTAAAAATTGCCCGGTAATTTTTTTATTAAACCACTTATTTCCATTCTTGTCAACAAACTGAACAAAGTTTTTGGTAAAATTCCTGTTTTGTTTGCAAGTGTATCAAAATCCATGTCACCTTCATAAAGAGTTTTGACTATCAATTTTTCATCTTGCCCCATTTGAAGTTTTTTATTCTCTTGCTTATCATTTTTCACTGTTATATTTAATCTTTCAAGCACCTGTTTTGGAGAGGTTGTGAATGTCTCTGGCAACTCTGAAATAAGCGCATTTGTACCATCACTTGCTGCAGAAAATATACTTCCAGGAACAACAAACAGTTCTTTACCCTGATCAATTGCATGCTTGGCAGTGTTTAAAGTTCCACTTTTTTTGCCAGCCTCTACAATGACAATACCAAGACTAAGCCCACTTATAATTCTGTTTCTTGCCAGAAAAGAGTATTTTGCAGGCGCATGAAAAAGTGGATATTCTGAAAGAAGCAGCCCACCAGCTTCAATAATCTGCTCTGCCAAATTAGTATTCTGTTCTGGATAAATTTTATCAAGCCCACCACCAAGCACTGCAATGGTTTTTCCATCTGCTTTAAGCGTGCCATATGCAACTTCACTGTCAAGACCATACGCAAGACCGGACACAGTTACAAGACCTGCCTTTGCAAGTTCCCTTGCAAAAAAGGTTGTAACTTCTCTTCCATAAAATGTTGGCTGACGTGTTCCAATGATTGCAATGCAATTTTCTTTAAGTAAAGAAATATCACCTTTATAGTATAAGATAACAGGATAATCTTCCAAATTTTTTAATTTATCTGGATACTCCTTATCAAGCACAGAAATCAGTTTTACCCCGTATTTTTGCATTTCTTGCATGTTTTTCACTATATTTTCATATGAAATTGCGTTTTTTAGCTTTAAGTATACAGCTTCACCAAGATTTTTTATTATTGTCTCTTTATGATTTTGAAAATTGTTTGTAAAGTCATATAAATCTATATTTTCAGCAAAAAATCTCTTTGCCTTATAAGGCAAAGCTATCTTGTCAAGATACGCCAAAACATCTTTTGCATCAATCATAATGAAATCCTCTCCAGCGTTCTGTAAGAGATTGCCTCTGCAACATGCTCTGGCAAAATGTTTTCACTGCCATCAAGATCTGCTATTGTTCTTGCAACTTTTAATATTCTGTTATAGCCACGTGCAGACATATGAAAACACTCAAACGCATTTTCAATAATTTTTATACTTTCATCATCAAGCAAACAAAATTTCTTTATAAGCCTTGTATTCATTTTTGCATTTGAATATATTTTCTCACCTTTAAATCTTTCAAGCTGAATTTTTCTTGCTGCATCAACACGTTTTTTCACTTCCGCACTGGACTCTTCAAGTTTGTCAGTTTTAAGATCCACAAATGCAACTCTGTCAACATCAATCTTAAGGTCAATTCTGTCAAGAAGTGGCCCAGACAATTTCTTCAAATATCTGTGAATTGCACTTGGCGCACAGGTACATTGTAAATCTCTTGATCCATAATTTCCACAAGGGCATGGATTCATGCTTGCAACCAAAATAAAGTTTGCAGGATACTCATATGTTCCACTTGCTCTTGAAACAGTTATGACACCATCTTCAAGAGGTTGACGCAGAGTTTCCAAAGTTTCTCTGCTATATTCTGGCAACTCATCCAAAAACAACACTCCGTTGTGTGCAAGGCTGACCTCTCCTGGTTTTGCATCTTTTCCACCACCAGTTAGTGCAACTTTTGATGCAGTGTGATGCGGAGATCTGAATGGCCTGCTTGTGATAATTCCTTTATTTTGATCCAAAACTCCTGCAACGCTGTGAATTTTTGTAATTTCAAGTGCTTCGTCAAAAGTAAGATCAGGTAAAATTGATGGCACACAACGAGCCAGCATAGTCTTACCACTTCCCGGAGGCCCAACCATAAGTATATTGTGACCACCCGCAACAGCAATCTCCATTGCACGCTTTGCCACCGCTTGGCCACGAACACGTGCAAAATCCTCATGAGCATATCCCGGCTCACTTTTCCAAATTTTATTTTCAACAGGCAGCGCACCTTTTACACCCTGCAAAAATTCAACCACATCTTTCAGCTTATCAAAAGCATAAACATCAATATTTTCAATAAAGCTTGCCTCTTTTGCATTGTTTAAGGGCACTATAAACTTTGTAAAACCCTTTTCCCTCGCAGATATCAGTATTGGAAGCAATCCATTTACTGGCCTTAATGTGCCATCAAGTCCAAGCTCACCAATCAGTATGAAATCTGCCAATTTTGTGTTTACAATTTGACCGGTTGCACCCAAAATCCCAACAGCAATCGCAAGGTCAAAAATTGGCCCTTCTTTTTTCTTATTTGCTGGTGCAAGATTCACCGTTATTTTATTAATCGGAAATTTAAAGCCACTGTTCTTTATTGCCGAACGCACCCTGTCTTTAGACTCTTTCACTGCTGTGTCAGGAAGCCCTACAACATCATATTTTGGAAGCCCCAAAGATATATCAACTTCAACATCAACCTTAAATCCTGCAAGCCCCGAAAGCCCAAAACTTTTAACAACCGATAACATAACTATTTCCTTTTTTTATAAGCATAACACATCTTTTAAATAATTGCAAACATTTTAATAAGATAGTATTTTGCACACATACAACATTTCATTTTAAATTAATTTACAAATTTTCTAAACCATGATATAATATTTATAGATAATACATAAAGGTATTTATTATGGACACAAAAATGCAAAATAAAATTCAAGAAAAAATTCAAGAATTAAAAGTGAAAAATAAATATATAAGTACAGAATGGATTGAAAGATTTTTCAACATGCTTATTAAAACTGAAGTTGATGAGCAAACACTCAATAACGCAATTGAACTTGCTTTCAGTGAAGAAATGATGAAATCTTATGACACCTCATTCAGCCCAAAAAAAGATGGACTTGCAAAAAATACAAAAGCTCACGAAGTCAATGATGAATTTTTTAAATATATGGGCAAAATTGGACAAGAAATGGGCTTGGAAAATTTCAGAGAATTTTTACAAGACTCAATAAATAACATGCAAAAAGATTATGAAAAATATAAATCCGAAAAACATGGGCAAAAAACTGACTTTGTGAAATTGTTTATAAGACAATTGATAACAAAAAATCCAGAAAATTTAAAGATGGAAGCTTCTGAAACAGCTTTAAAAGACATAGAACCAGAATCCAATTATGGCATGTTAGATGCAGTATTTGCTGGTTTTTCAGTCGGACATATAAAATTCGAAGAAACAAAAAGTAATGTACCTTTTTTAATGTTTACAGACTTCAGAACCCTGCCAGGTCTGGAACGTATGGGGCTTGGCACTACAATATTCTCATCTTTCTGCAAAGAAGTTAAAGAAAACAAACCAAAGCATGGTCTTGTTGCAGTAAATGTAAAGAAAGGTCGTGATGGTGAAAAAGCTTATTCTGCTTGGGGTGCATATCCGATCAGAGTATCATTTTGCGAAAACGAAGAAATACAGACACAAATTGAAACAAAACCTATGTCAGAAAAAGAATACCAAGCAACAAATTCTCTCTGCTATTATTTCCCACCACAACTTGTATCAAAGTTTTCAAATAAGGCAATAAAGCAAAAAAATAATGAAGAAACTTTAACTAAATAAACAATTAAAAAATAGGATCATTTATTGACCCTATTTTTTTCTCTGTTAATATAAATTTGTAAGTTACTTTAAAACTTTCTTTTGCCAACTTTTTTTGCCACATTTTGGACATTTCATGTATCTTGTTCTTCCCATATGCATTGCCGCGTACATCTGTTTGTATGAAGGAATATGTTTATGATGGCAATGTTCGCACTCATAAAATCCAACATCTTTTTCTATCATCATACAAAAATGAAGACCAATTAAAACTTGCACAAATCCCAATATATACAAAACAACTTTAAGCCAAGTTGCCATTTGTACAAAGACAATAAGAAAAACTGGAACTAAAAATGAAAAAGTAACAAAATAACCAAGCACCCATTCAATCATTAATAAAAATCTCGACAATTTTTCAGTTTTGTCTTTAAGTTCAACAAGGTTGGTTTCAGCACTTGCTTTGTATTCCTTCTCATTAAGTTTCTTACCTGATAAAAGTTCGTTTGCAGTGATATCAAGTGCTTCACAAAGTGGAAGCATCAATGATGTGTCAGGAAAACCCTTTCCACACTCCCACTTGGAAATTGTCTTTTCACTGACAGCAATTTTTTCGGCAAGTTCGGCCTGTGTCAACCCCTTTTCCTTTCTCTGTTCTTTTATAAATTTTGCAGTTACTAAAAGATCCATATTTTCCTCCTCTTAACAGACATATTATATCACACAATTTCAAAAAAAGAACCCCACAAATCGTAGAGTTCAATAAATTTTTATAACACTTTCATCCAGAAAGCAACACTCATGATTGCAAGGAAGCTAATTGCAACTGCAAGAATTAAAACAAGATATTTTGCAATAAATTTGTCAACTTTACCGTTCGCCTCATCAATGGCAATTCTTTGCAGTTTTGCTGGAATAAGCAAAAGCACAATCCCCGCAAATCCAATCAAAATATTAAATTTAAACAAAAATACAATTCCAAAAATCAGCCCAACAAACAATACTAATGAATAAATACTAAATCTTATTGATTTAAAGTTCATATTTCAACACCTTCATTTGTTTATAATATTATCAAACCAAATTTTCAGTTCATTTTCTGAAACATTTGCAGCAAACCTTTTGCCTTCACGCACTTCAGCATTTTTCACAATATTTTGCATACTTTCAGGAGCCTCGCCAATATCAGAGCTTCCAGATGTTGCAAATGGAATTATAATTTTACCTGAAAAATCATATTGTTCCATAAATGTGTCGATTATTGATGGCTCACGATACCACCATATTGGAAAACCAATAAAAACATAATCATATCCTGCCATATTTTCAACGCGGCTTGCAATTTCTGGTCTTGATGACCTATCTCTCATCTCAACCGAGCTTCTTGAATTTCTGTCCATCCAATTAAGGTCAACATCAGTATAGATATTTTGTGGCACAATCTCAAACAAATCCCCATCTGAAACTTTTGCCAACTTCTCAGCCACACCCTTTGTGACTCCACTTGCACTGAAATATGCAACTAAAACTTTATTCATATAAAGCCCCCCCATAAACCATATTTTCTACTATTATTTTATCATAAAAATCAAAAAAATGAATCAAAATTTAAATAATTCTAATAAAAAATCCGACTTACGCCAGATTCTTATATTATTGGTGCTGGTGGTGGGACTTGAACCCACACGTTGTTGCCAACATCGGATTTTGAGTCCGACGCGTCTGCCATTCCACCACACCAGCACGAAATATATTTATTAAGTTATTTAATTTCCCAAACATTATTAAACTAACATTTGGCAGACCCTGAAGGGTCTCGCGGGGCAAAAAGCACAGCTTTAAGCCCTTCTCGATGGAAAACTGTCCACTGGAAAGTTTTCTTTTCATCTCGAACCATTCCACCACACCAGCTGATGGGACTATATTACCACACATATTCTCTTTTTGCAACTATTTACGAAAAATTTAATACTAATTTCACCAGATTATGTTAACTTTCATAAAATAAAGTAGGCATACTGTTTGTATGCCCAAAATACTTAAAGGAGGAAACTTTATGGCTACAATAAGCAACCAAGCAAGCGTAAGTTATACTTTCAGTGGCTCGGTCGAAACTCAAAATGCACTGTCAAATGTTTCAAACACCACACTCATTGAATCGTTCAGCCTTGAAGTTAATAAAGAAAGCTATCAAAGTAATTTTACAAATGGCGAAAATATTACCTATACTGTAAAAATAACCAATACAGGACTGAACACCATTTCAAACTTTACCCTTGTTGACAACCTTGGCGAAATTGATGGCGGCATTGTCCCACTTATTTATCAAGCAGAAAGTGCAAGAATTTACAGCGAATCTATTGCAATAACCCCCATCACCCCAACTTCTGTAAATCCGCTTACATTTACTTTTGACAATGAACTTCCTGTGGGCGACTCTCTTGTTTTAAGCTATGTTGCAACTGTCAGTGGCTCACTTCCAAGCACTGTAACTTCAATCACAAACAGCGCAACAGTAACCAGCATAAACAACAATCCTGTCACAAGAATTGATGAAACAATCACCGGAGATGACAGCCATACTATCACTCGTGAAAACAACGCAGAGCTTGTTGTCACAAAAGGCGTAAGCACTGAATCCGTAACAAGTGGTGACACATATTCTTACACCATCACCATTTCAAACCTTGGATCATTACCTGCAACAGCTGTTGTTGTGACAGACACCCTGCCTCAAGGATTCACGGTTTTGAGCATTGACTTCAAACAAAATGGTGAAACTTCCACACTTGATCCATCTGAATACAGCATTGACGCTGAAACAAACACTCTTACACTTCCAGCTGGATCGACTCTTGAAATTGATGGATACCAAGAAGGTGTTGACAACAGCGTTGTTATAACAATCAATGGAGCATATAGCGAATAACGTTTGCTTTAATAAAGTTAAAAAATCACGCAGAGTTTCTGCGTGATTTTTTGTATTTATTTTTATTTAATCTAAATCGGTTGTCTTGAATAATTCGCTATCAAAAAACTCTTGCAAGGTTATATTAAATCCATCGCAAATATTTTTTAAGGTAACAATTCCTGGATTTTTGCTTTTCCCATAAAAAATACTTGTAATTGTTGATGGCTCTACACCGCTTATTGTACCAAGTTTATTTGGTGTTATATCATGTAATTTACATAACTCCAGTATTCTTTTAGTAACCGCTTCTGTTGTTTTCATAATACGACATATCCTTGATATAAGGATAAACTAATAAATTAAAAATATTCAACGATATATCCTTGACATTAATTATTTATTATTTATAATAAAGGATATATCGTTTAAAGGATGCGGTCATATGGATTACGAAAAAGAACACAAAAAATTAATTAAACGTCTTCAAAGAAAAATAGAAAAAAACATGAAGAATAACAAACCATTAAAAAGCGTAAATTATAAAAGCGAAAAAACTTTTAAATCTATTTCAATAATAAAATAAAAGTGCTTTCAGCAAAGCACTTTATTTTTACAATTTTTAATTATTTTATACCTTCTTATCATTTACAACAATGCCAGCGGTGGCAAGCTGGTCACGAATATAGTCACTTGCTGCATAGTTCTTTTCTGCACGAAGTTTATTACGAACATCAGCTATTATTGCAAGCAATTTTTCCTCATTGCCATTGTCATTTGTTTTTTGTTTCTTATCTTCAAAATCAAGACCCAGAATAAATGATATTTTGCCAAATGCCTCCAACAGTTCTGAAGCAACTTTTGCATCTTTATTTTGTACAACTTGACTTGCAAATTTTGTAAACTTCAGCAGCTCTGAAATTGCAAGTGGGGTGTTGAAATCTTCGTCCATTGCAGCTATAAAATTATTAAATATTTCAAGGATTTCGCCAGATTTTATTTGAGCAGTCTTTCCACCAGCAAGCTCTTTTATTTGATTGTATGTTTCACGGATTTTCTCAAATTGCTCACCCGCTTTTGCAATAGCATCTTCAGAGATGCCCATTGGGCTGCGATAATGGAATTGAATTATATAATATCTTATATACATTGGGTCAAATTCGTTAAAGAGTTGTTCCAGTGTAAGTGCATTTCCAAGAGATTTACCCATTTTGGTCCCATTTATTGTCACAAGGTTATTGTGCATAAAGAAATTCACAAATCTTTTGCCATTTGCAATTTCACTTTGCGCACATTCACACTCATGATGTGGGAATATGTTGTCAATTCCACCACCATGTATGTCAAATGTTTCACCCAAGAATTTTTTGCTGAGTGTAGAACATTCAATATGCCAACCAGGGTAGCCCTCTCCCCAAGGAGATTTCCATTTCATTATATGTCCACCCTCTGCAGTTTTCCAAAGTGCAAAGTCTTCTGGATTTTCTTTATCAGATGCGACATCTATTCTTTCTCCAGAAAGTGAGTTTTCAAGCTTACGATTTGAAAGTTGACCATAAGAGCCAAACTTATGAACTCGATAGTAAACGTTGCCATTTTTTGTCACATATGCATAGCCTTTTGCAATAAGTTTTTCTATCATATCAATCATTTCAGGAATAAAACCTGTTGCACGCGCACTGATGCTTGGTTTTAAGATATTAAGTTTCTGCATAGCATCAAAATAGATTGTTTCATACTTGTATGCAATCTCGTATGGATCAACTTGTTCCTTCTGTGCCTGTCTTAATATTTTATCTTCACCATCGTCACCATCACCAACAAGATGGCCAACATCAGTTATGTTTTGAACATACTTCACCTTATATCCAAGATACTGAAAATATCTGTAAACAACATCAAAGTCAGTATAGCTTCTTGCATGTCCTAAATGTGGAGGTCCATACACCGTTGGCCCACAGACATACATTCTTACAAGCCCTGGAATAAGAGGTTTAAATTCTTGTTTTGTTTTGGTAAATGAATTATAAATTTTAAGTGCCATTTTCTTTTTTATCCTTTTTTGTAATTTTATAAAAAACGCAAACTTGCATGTTTTACAGTTAAAATCCCGTATGTTTACAGTGTTTTTGCCACATTAAATGCTTGTTTTGTTGCAGTAAATACTTTTCCGCAAAAATTGCTGTCACCAACATTATAGATAAGCGGTGCCGCATTTAATTCTTGCAATTTTTTGAATAATTCATTGTTAGGAACTGTACCTGCAGCAATCACCACAAGGTCAGCATCAATAGTCGCAGCCTTTGGAAGATTTCTTACCTTCTTTGCAAGTGGATTGTTTATATTGACTGGTAAAACTGGCTCCCAAGTGTTATATGGATTTGGTGCACTTTTACTGCTGTTATAAACAATCTCTACACAATCTTCATCAATAGCCGTCACACTTGCACAGTTATAGCATTTTACATCAGCTTTATCAAGATAGTGTAAAATATGTCCGCGATTGGCCGTACATGTATTGGCCATAAGTGTTGGTGCCATTTCAACTATTGTCACATTTTTGTCAAGCTCATATTTGGCATAATAGGCAAGCTCTAGGCCCGAATCTCCACCGCCTATTATAACAATATTTTTTGCATTTTTCAAGCGGTTAAGATCTTTTAGTGCCTCAACTGCAGTGCAAACATGTTTTTGCACTGCCCCATTTATTGGAAGACCTACTTGAGATGAACCTGTTGCGGTGATTATTGCATCAAAACCCATGCTCTTAAGTTCTTCAGCTGTTACACATTTTCCAAACTCTGCTTTAAAAGCAGAATTCTTTTTCATATTGTTTACCTGAAGATTTAAATAATCAACATAGTTTTTAAGCTCATACTTTATCTTTGGAACAGAAGCACACACAAGCATACCACCAGCTTTATTTTCTTTTTCAAATAAAGTTACATTGTGCCCACGCTTTAAAAGCGTATCTGCAGCCACTACACCAGCAGGGCCAGCTCCAATGACTGCTACTTTCTTTGGTCTGTCCGCTTTGCCAAGTCCATCAATAAAGTTACTTTCAAAAGCAGTAGTTGGACAGACTGCACACTGTGGATGCCCACCCTCAATAAATTCTTTAATACAAGCCTCATGGCAGCCTATGCATGGACGAATGTTCTTGACATCTCCACAATATGCTTTATTTGCCCAGTCTGGATCTGCAAGAAGTGGACGTGCAAGCATCACCATGTCACACTTGTTGTCGCGAAGTGCTTGTTCTGCCAAATCTGGATAGCCAAGCTTACCAACTGCAACAACCGGAACTTCAAGTCCAGCATTACTTAAAATGTTATTCTCTTTAAAATAATCTTTAACAATCTTTGCAATTTCCAAATAGCAACCTGAAGGCATACTTGCAGGTGGGTGTGGAAGCCACCAGTTGTCATAGCAGCCAAGGTCAACATCAAAAATATCAACGCCAGCTTTCACAAGGTTTTGCATATAGTCAAGAGTTTCAATCACAAGTCTTTCATTTCTGAATTTTTTAAGTGATTTTATCTTCTTCATCTTGTTTCCATAAGTGCTATTCAACATAAGCGACAGATCAATTCGATACATAATGGGATATTTTTTACCACAGCGTTCACGAATTTTTGTAACCATGTCAAGACCAAATTGTTGCCAAGATGAATACCTACCAAGCGATCTTCGATTAAAAGCAGGATTGCTCATCTGCTCCAATAAGTAACCTTCATGTCCGTGGAGATAAACACCATCAATACCAGAAACTTTTGCATCAATTGCAGCCTGTGCCGTCTTTTTGATTATCTTTTTACATGCCCCATCAGACAACCTTTTACATGGTATAGCTGGTATATAAAAATTTGGATTCCATGATGCAGAAACTGGAAAGCGCAATTTTGTCAACAAACACTCTGGATTTCCAACCCTGCCAAGTCCTGGTGTAA
>CAKJZE010000054.1 GCA_918285425.1 Clostridiales bacterium | reverse complement strand
GATTCGTGGTCACCAATTCAACAAAGTTGAAATGATTCAATACACAACAAAAGAAGGCAGTGATGCTGCTTTTGAAGAACTTGTTAAAAAGGCTCAAAGTTTGGTTGAAAAGCTTGGGCTGCACTATCAACTTGCAAAACTTGCAGCAGGGGACTGCTCTGACGCAATGTGCAGAACCTATGACATAGAAGTTTGGATTCCAAGCATGGGAATTTATAAAGAGTGTAGCAGTGTATCAAATGCACGTGATTATCAAGCAAGACGCTCAAACACAAAATACCGTGACAGCAAGACTGGCAAAACCGAATTTGTGCATACTCTTAACGGTTCAGGCCTTGCCACTTCAAGACTTATTCCTGCAATTGTTGAACAATTCCAAAACGCAGATGGATCAGTAACTATTCCAGAAGTGCTGCGCAAGTATATGGGCGGACAAGAGGTTTTGAAGCCAATTAAATAAATATTTGGAGATGCTTTATGATTGGTAATTACAAAATTATAACGCTTTGTGGTAGTGTCAAGTTTAAAAAAGATTTTTTAAAGCAACAAGAAAAGCTTTCTCTTGAAGGCAATATAGTTTTAACACCAGTTTTCTTTGATAATACTGAAAATTTGGTTTATACAGACGAATTAAAACAACTTCTTGATGATATGCATAAAAGAAAGATTGACCTGGCTGATGAAATTTTTGTGATAAACAAAGGTGGATATATTGGTTCAAGCACAAGATCAGAGATTGAATATGCATTAAAAACTGGCAAAAAAATCAACTACTTAGAGCCAGAATACGAAAATCTTAACAAATAGCAATCCCAGAAAATATCTGAAGTTTTAAGTACTATGTCAGACAAGTAAAAAAACTTGTCTGACATTTTTAAATCATAATTAATATTTTTGTTGCTTATATTTATTAAATATAATTTTTATATAAGGATTAAATTAAAAAAGTCGCCAAATATATGTGATTAATTTCGACAAAAAACGGAAATTCAAAACAAAACTATTCGCAAAATATTTGCAGATTATTTTTAAAATTTTTTATTAAAATGTTTGACAAATGTATAAAACAAATAAATTGGGAAATAATAAAATTAGGACGACATAAAGAAAAATTTACTTGATTTCTTTAAGCCGTCTTTTTTTTGAATAATATTAATAATGTGAAAAAATAGTATTAAATAATGTAAAAATTAGCTTAATTTAAACGCGTTCAGACAGAATAAAAAAATATTTTTTACAAATTTTCAGTAAAAATTTTCTTACTTTTTGTGAGAATGTATATTTTTTTGAGTATTATTAAAATCCACAGCATCAGGCTTTTTTATAACTTTAAGTTGATTAATTAATTCATTTATAAGCAAAAACATTTTACCTGCAAAAACCAAGAAAAATAAAATTACAAAAAGGATTGTAATATGTCTGTAAGTCTTGTCTGAATAATAGCTTGAAAATAAAATTTGATGAAATGTGACAGCTGAAAAAGTCTGCGTGATAAAAATGCTGACAGCTTTTACAATGTCTTTAATGATTTGATTTACATTTTTGTCAATATTAATCATAAAATTCCTTTAAAACAATCTTTATAAAGTATTGACAAAAACTGTGCAAACAAAACCACTAAAAACAAAAAATATAAAATTAAAATTCTGTGTGAGCGCGTTTAAATAATACAATCAAATATTTAATATTAAATAAAATATAAACAAATCAATATAAAAATTTTAAATTAAAATAAATTTTGAAATAAATAATTACAAAAAGCCTGCAAACGCAAATTTTATCTGAATTTGCAAGTTATGTTAAAAACCTCCGCAAATACCCCTTATTTATTCGCAAAAGCTGTCTTTTGCGAATAAATTGCAGATATGTTGTTAACAATTGAGTTAAAAACTTTTATCACTCCCCACAGAAAAAAATTAAATTTTACCAAACATAACACCTGTTTTTGTGGGAACATCACGCTTTATTATACATGACAATTTTAATAAAATAAATTTTTAGTGGTCATTTTTCTCTTTATAATTATAAAAAGGATAATTTTTCACATACTATTTTAAGTATGTCCTTTAAAAACCACTATATAACAATCAAAGAAAGAAAACAGCAAAAGAAAAAGTACACAATTTTGCTTATATTCTGTGTACTTGGTATCATGTTTTTTATACTTTTTTTGCCACTTTTAGGGGAATACTTGCCTGCCTCAACAATGCTTAAATATGTGTTTCCACTTATAATAACACTTACCATTGCAATCCTGATACTCAACATTATGCTTTGGAGAATAATACTGAAAATTAATTTTTACAATAAAAAATAATTGTTTAATTTCTGTTTTGAAATAGCGTAAGTAAAAAACTATATTCCTTTATCTTTTCTTTAAGTTCAGGAGCATTTGGCAAAAAAGAGTTAACAATATTCCAAAACTTTTTTGAATGGTTCATTTCAATAAGATGGCAGAGCTCATGCACTATAACATAGTCAATTACCGCTGGCTCAAGCATGACTACGCGGAAGTTGAAGCTGATATTTCCCCTGCTGTTACATGCCCCCCACCTACCCTTGCTGTCAGTGATTTTCATGCTGTTTGGACGAATCTTTATCAAGCCAGAGATATAATTTATTCTTTCTTCCAAAATTGATTTTGCTGTCTTTTTATACCAATTTTTAATTTTCGACATTATTTTTTCCTGCGCAGTAGTCTTTGGCATATAAATACACATTTCACTGTTTGCAGTTTGTACCGTTTTAACACCAGCAAGCTTCAAGTCATAACGATTTCCAAACAATAAAAACTTTTTATAGGATATTATATCATCATATTTCTGTCTGTTATTTTCAATCAGTGCAAGTTTCTGCTTAATCCAATCCTGTTTTTCAAAGACAAAACGTTCTATACTTTGCATACTCATCTTCATTGGCGCTTTCACAATAATTTGGCCGTCTTTCAATATCGCAAGCGAAAGCGTCCTGCGATTGCTTCTTGTGACAAGATCAGGTGTAATCATATTCTCTCCTTCCCTATAATTATAGCCATGAAAACATAAAAATCAAAACATAATTTTTATTTAGTTCAAGAAAAAAGCTATAAATTTAAAGATTTTGCAAGAAAAATAGCACAACCTCTGCCAGAAATCCGGCTTTTATGGCATAAAAATTAATATATTATTAATTTTATTTGACTTTATGCGTTTTAATATTTTAAAATTATTATGATATAAACTATTCTTTAGGAGAAAAGTTATGCAAGGAATAGACAGCGATTTAATCCGCGGACATATTGACACTATCATTCTTAAAATTCTTTCAAGCGGTGATAAATACGGCTTTGAAATTTGCAAAGAAGTTGAAGAACGAAGCAGTGGCCTTTATGAACTTAAACAACCAACCCTTTACAGTTGCTTAAAAAGACTTGAAAGTCAAAAGCTTATTTCTTCTTATTGGGAAGACAGCGATATTGGTGGTAAAAGACATTACTATAAACTGACAGACCTTGGAAAACAAACATATCAAAAAAATCAAGAAGATTGGTCAAGGTCAAGACAAATAATTGATAATCTTATTGAAAATGGTGACATATCACCTATCTCATTTGCTGCTGAAAACAGACCACAAGATGCTGAATCCGAGCAAAAAATACAGTCTTTACAAGAAGAGATTGAAAGTCTTAAAGAAAAACTGAAAGAGCAAGCTGAAAATCCAACAGTAGTCTATAAAGAAAAAATTGTGGAAGTTGAAAAAGCGGCTCCACAAGTGCAAGAAAACCAAGATGATACATTTACTTCTTCCGATTTAAAAGTTGAAGATGATACTGACTTTATGCCTTGGTCATCTCAAGAGCAAGAAAATAATACATCTTCATCAGATGAATATAAAACTGCACAAATTGAAGAAGATGGCGAAAAAGTTATTGTAGACTATGCACCAAATGGTGAAATTTTATCTGTTGAAAAATCTGATGACCAGCCAGAGTTTATTTCAGAAGATGAAGCAGCATTGGAAGATGAAATCAACAACGAAAATAATGAAAATGAATCCTCACCTGCCCAAGCAAGTGTTTTTGATACTGAAGAAAAAGTCTTTGATGAAGATGAATCAGATAACAACTCTCAAGAAGTTGACATCATGGAATTGCTTGGTCATACTCCAAAACAACAAGTTGAATATCAAAAAGATGAAGAGCAAATTAAAAATCCTATTGTGCCAATAGAAGAAGCGCAAGAAGAAGTTAAACCATTTAATTTTAACATTGATGACTTTGTTGTAAAATCTAAAGAGAGCTATTTTGCTTCTTCTGAAGACGTTGATTCGAACTATCAATATCTCACACCTGAAGAAAAAATTGAAGGCACTAATCAAGAACAAGACTCTGCCCCATTTGATTTTGAAAAATTCCGCAAAGAGAAAATTGGTGAAGAGGAAAAAAGCGAAGACAAACAATCACAAGATCAAACAGATGAAGACAGTATTTATCAAACACCTGTTTATCACACTTTTGAAACCATAACTCCAAAATATGAAGAAAATGATGAAGAAAAACAAGTCTCTTCAGCTGACGATCTGTATATCAATCCAGAGTCTGAAACAAGTGAAGATGACGGCTTAAAATTGTTTAGTGACGATATATTTGAGCAAAATGATCTTCAATCAAGCAGTAATGATGAAGAAATTGATGAGTCTTCTATTTCAACAAATTCTGACGAAATCAATATACAAGACTTATCTACTGATGATGAAACAAATTCACAAAACAATCAAAAAGACTTTATGGATTTCTATAAATCAACAAGCAATTATAACAACTTGCATCCTACGTTTACCGAAGAAGAATACAAAGAGAAGTTGAGTTCTCTTATGACTTATACAACAAATACAAGTGCTTCAGATGACAATAAAAATAATGCAAGTGCTTATGAATTTAACAAACTCACAACACCTAAAGACTTTTCACAACTAACACTTGATTTTGAGCGCGAAGGCATCAAAGTTAAACCACATACTAAACTGGTTAAAGAAGCAAAAAGCTCAAGGTCTTATATTGAAAGCAATAAACTTAATTGCATAAACAGCTGGACATCATTTGGATTTGTTGCGTTTATAACCCTTCTTACCTACCTTATTATGCACGCTTATAATTCAAATATTTCAGCACAAATATTCCTTGTTGGCATCGCTTGTTTAGCTGTAATCCCAGTGATATACTCTATTATTTACTTTATCAATCCTTACAAAAAGAAAGCTGCCAAATACGCCGCAAGAGTTTACATGTTGTTTGCAATACTAATTACTATTCAGCTTTTGATTATTACTTATTGTATCAACCTGCAACTCGGCTTTTACAGCTTCAGTCAACCTGAATATGAACATCTTTACTGGATAGTTCCAAGCTTGCTTTCAATTTATCCAATCACTGATGCCGTGTTCCATAATATTTATTTCAGCTCAAAAAATTTCCATGTATAAAACAAATTAAAAAATCACTGATATACTCAGTGATTTTTTATATTCCATTTTTATTTTATTTGTTTTCATTTAATGTTTTTTTTTAGTTCTGCAACTGCAGTTGTTGCTAAAGTATCACATCTGTTATTAAACTGGTTATCAGCATGCCCTTTAACTTTAATAAAATTCACACTGTGAATATTGCAAAGTCTGTCAATTTCTTGCCAAAGGTCAATATTTTTTACCTCTTTTTTGTCTGCACCACGCCAATTATTAGCTTTCCAGCTTTCAAGCCAGCCATTTATAAAAGCATTGACCAAATAGGCAGAATCGCTGTATAAATTCACCTTACAAGGCTCTTTTAACAGCTTAAGAGCATTAATAGGTGCCATCAGCTCCATTCGGTTGTTGGTTGTGCTATCTTCTGCCCCACTGATCTCTTTACTTTTGTTAGCATACATAAGAATAGCTCCCCAGCCACCAACACCAGGATTGCCACTGCATGCACCATCAGTATAAATTGTTACTTTTTTCATAATTACTCCAAGGTAAATATTTGAAAAAAGCAATCCTTTTTTATTATGGATTGCTCTTTGGCAGGGGTGGAAGGAATCGAACCCTCCTCTGGAGTTTTGGAGACTCTCATTCTACCGATGAACTACACCCCTAGATGACTTTGTTATTATAGCAATAATATTGTGGATTGTCAACTCTGAAAACATATTTTATTAGTTTTTATTTGACAATGTTTTCAAGTTTTATTTATTCTTCCCCATCATCATCAAGGCCATACTGTTTATAAAGATCTTCAAGTGTCAAGTCATCATCAGCAATAATCTTATCAATAGGAATCTTTACAAAACCTTTTTCGTCAGTATTAATAGTGTCAAGGCATTTACCACAATTGTCACAAATTTTGCTTGAATCAAGGTCACAATAAAGACACTTTCCACAATATGTGCATGGCTGACTTTCATCCAAAATACACTCCAATCTTTCACCAATAATTTTTTCCACTTGTTCTTTTGTAAGTTTAATTTTTTTCTTTTTTGCCATAAAATTGTCCTTATTTTGTATTTTCATGCTTATTATAAACCTATTTTTGCAAAATTTCAACGAATTTTTTATATTTTATCCAAACATTTGTTTGCATTTAGATGTTTTTTATGTTATACTTAAAGAAAATAAAGAGGTTAACATTATGACAAAAATTGACAGAACTGGTCAAGTTTATGACTTTATAATATCATTTACAAAGGAAAATAACTTTCCACCAAGTGTTCGTGAAATTGGCAGTGCACTTAATATTTCATCAACTGAAACTGTGGTCTATCACCTTAAAAAACTTGAAGATCAAGGCAAAATAACAAGAAGTAAAACCAAAAATCGCGCCATAGAAATCACAGATAAACGCTATAATCTTGATGAACGCAATATTCCACTGGTTGGAAAAGTTGCTGCAGGTATTCCTATCACTGCCACTGAAAACATTGAAGACCAATATACTTTTTCTTCAAATCTTTTTGGTGACCAAGATGATTTGTTTATTCTTACCGTAAGTGGCGATAGTATGGAAAATATTGGCATACTTGATGGAGACAAAATTGTTGTTCACAGACAAGAAAGTGCAGAAAATGGTGAAATTGTTGTTGCCCTTGTTGACGACAGTGCCACTGTAAAGCGTTTTTATAAAGAAAATGGACATATCCGTCTTCAGCCTGAAAACGACTATATGAGGCCAATTATCGTGGACAATGCAACAATTCTTGGAACAGTTGTTGGCCTTGTAAGAAATTATAAATAAACTTGAACTGTATAATATCAATCAAATTTCACATAATAAACAAGAGAGCTTGAACCAAGCGGTTGATTCACTCTCTTATAAAAAATCTGTCAGCGATCCTGACAGATTTTTTGTCAATATTTAATAATTAACCCCAAAACCTCACCCTCACAAAATAAATTGATATCTGGTTAAAAATTTAACATTAACAATACCCATGTAAATTTAATGACTTAACAATTAATTTTACCCTAGTCTTTCGGGTCAGTGACCTTAACACAGTTTGTGTTTGTATAATCCCCAAACACCGGGATGATATCCACCTTTACTTTGCTACCTACTTAATATTATAATAAATCAGTTGTCCAGTTAAGTCCCTGAATTTCTGTATCTATCTTTCTTATTTCTTTAGATAATTTATCTAAATTCTTTTGAGCTTCAGTTACAGAAAATGTTGTTAAAAGTTTTATTTCCGTGTGAGTCAAACGATTTATTACCGCACTCCCATTATCTAGAAATAAACGTACTATACTATACTTTTGAGTAAGGACATCTCTTTTTGCAATAAGTTCAGATATCGTGAAACCTTTTTCATTTTTGGTTATTTCATTTGTTTTATTTATATGAACAATCAAAAATTCAAGCTTTTTTATATTTTCGTCAAGTTCTTTTAGCAAGTCTTTAGGATATTCATTTGGTTCCATTCCTTCTTGAACTTTTGCATTGTTAAGAAGTCTGTTTTGCAACACGTTTAATTTTTGTTTTATTTCTACCCTTTCTAAAAGTGCTTCTGCTAATTTCATAATCAATATCCTTCCTTATTATTCAATAATTCCAAGTTCTTTGAATACTTTTTGGATTTTGTCAGCAGCTTCTTCCATAAGCTCTTTTGTATGAGTCGCTGTGTATGAAGTTCTGATCAAACACTCACCCACTGGGGTTGCTGGTGGAAGAACTGGGTTTACATAAACACCTTCTTCAAAAAGACGTTTGCATGCAAGAAGTGTCACTTCTGGTTGATATGTATAGATTGCAATGATTGGAACTTTGCTGTCACG
>CAKJZE010000053.1 GCA_918285425.1 Clostridiales bacterium | reverse complement strand
TTCTTCAACTGATTGTTTATTGATAACGATGTTGCCTTCACCTGGCATGATTCTTACGCGTGCAATAGCTTTCTTTCTTCTTCCGGTTCCCCAGATTTGTTCTTTAGTTTTATTTGCTGCTTTCTTTGCCATATTTAATCCTACCTTTTACCTACAAGTGTTATAAGTTCTGGTTTCTGAGCTTCATGCCCATGGTTAGCATCCTTATAAACTCTTAATTTTTTGATCATCTGTCTGCCGATACGGTTTTTTGGAAGCATTCCCTTAACTGCAAGCATAACTGTTTTGTCAGACTTATCCTTAAGCATATCACTATATTGGATTTCTTTAAGGCCACCAACATAAAGAGTGTGATATCTATAGAATTTTTGTTCTGCTTTTTTACCAGTAAGGACTACTTTGTCAGTATTGATAACAATAACGTGGTCACCTGCGTCAACATTTGGTGTAAATTCTGGCTTATTTTTGCCACGAAGAATAGAAGCCACTTGACTTGCAAGACGACCAAGGGGCATATCTGTTGCATCAACAATATACCATTTATCTGATTTATTTGCTGGATTGTGAATGTAAGTTTTCATAATTTTTCCCTTGAAATATAAATTTTGTATAAATTTTGTGCGACCCATTGAGATGTAAGACAGGCCCCACAAAAGCATTATGCTTTAGTATTCTATAATAATTTGCAAAATAAGTCAATAGAATTTTTTATTTTTTTAATCATTTTTAATATTTTTTCAACTTTGCCGTGTGTTTAGTGATTTTTCACCTGTCTTTCTGCCTATTTATTCGTCATAATCCACGCTTAAAAGATACAGCCCATAAGGCGGAACTGTCTTTCCTGCTTTTTTTCTGTCCTTAGCATCAATGATATTCTTTAAATCTTCTGGTTCAAACTTTCCACTGCCAACAAACAAAAGAGTTCCCATGATAATTCGTACCATATTGTATAAAAATCCATTGCCAGAAATTTTAAACATCAAACAACCATCATTTGTATCTGTTATTTGTGCCGCATAGATCTCCCTGACAAAATCTGTTTTGCCGCTTTTTCTTGCCACAAAAGATGTGAAATCATGTTTCCCAACAAGATACTTGCAAGCCTGTTTCATCTTTTCTATATCAATATTATCATTGACACGAAGTGCCTTGTTTGCAAAAAGTGGTCTTTCATATCTACATAAATAAAACTTGTATCCATACGTCTTTTTTTTGCTTGAAAATCTTGCATCAAAGTTATCACTTACGGTTTCAACTCTAACAACTTTCAAATCTGCAGGCAAAAAGCTGTTTATGGCATCTTGAATATTGTTTTTTATCTGTTTTGGTGCATCAAAATGCACCACTGCCCCAAGGGCGTGCACTCCCGCATCAGTTCTTCCACTTGCAAAAGTTGCCACTTTCTCGCCATAGATTTTAAACAGTGCATCTTCAAGTTCACTCTGCACTGTTCTTTTGTTTGGTTGCACCTGATAACCAGCAAATGCAGTGCCATCATATTCTAGTGTAAGTTTATATCTTGACATATTTATTTCCTTATTTGTATTTTTTCACGCAAATTATATCATATTTGTTTTTATAATAAAAGTCTTATTTAAAATTTCATATAATAATTTGACTTGCAAATAAATTAAAGTTTATAATTAGACCATATTAAGGAGTTTTTTATGAAAAACTATATCACTACTGACGGAAATACAGCCGCCGCATCAAGCGCATATGCTTTAAGTGAAATGGCATTTATCTATCCTATCACGCCATCTTCACCAATGGCAGAAAATGTTGACGCTTGGGCAAGCGCAGGTAAGAAAAATGTTTTTGGACAAGAAGTCAACTTAACAGAAATGCAATCTGAAGCTGGTGCCGCTGGCGCACTTCACGGAGCACTTACAGAAGGCAGTTTGGCAACAACATTTACATCTTCGCAAGGTCTTTTGCTTATGATTCCAAACATGTATAAGATCGCAGGCGAGCTTTTACCTTGCGTTATTCACGTTGCTGCAAGAACAGTTGCAACTCATGCACTTTCAATCTTTGGCGACCACAGTGACGTTATGGCTTGTCGCCAGACCGGATTTGCCATGCTTGCCTCTTCCAGCGTACAAGAAGCACAGGACCTTGCACTTATCAGCCATATTGCAAGCCTTAAAAGCAATGTACCATTTCTTCATTTCTTTGACGGTTTCCGCACAAGCCACGAAATTAACACAATTGAAAAACTTTCTGATGAAGACTATAAATCACTGACTCCTTTTGATGCAGTTTCAGCGTTTAAAACAAGGGCTTTATCGCCAGCAAATCCAACACAACGTGGCACCGCACAAAATGAAGATGTATTTTTTCAAACAAGAGAGGCTGCAAACACATACTATAATGCACTCCCAAAAGTTTTAAATCAAGTTTTTAAAGATTTTTATAAACAAACTGGCAGAAAATACAGTTCCTTTGAATACTATGGTGCACCAGATGCACAATATGTTGCTGTATGCATGGGCTCTGGCTGTGAAACTCTTATAAAAACCTGTGAAGCTCTCAACAAATCTGGTGAAAAAGTTGGCGTCATCAAAGTTCGCTTATATCGTCCTTTTGACACCACCGCATTTGTAAAATGTATTCCTTCAACTGCCAAGGTTATAACTGTGCTTGACAGAACAAAGGAAAGCGGTAGCGTTTACGAGCCACTTGCCCTTGACGTCATCAGTGCACTTGCAGAAAATGGTTTAAATATCCCAGTTCTTGGCGGAAGATATGGACTTTCAAGTAAAGAGTTTAACCTTTCCCACGCATTTGCAGTGTTTGAAAACATGGCAAAGAAAAATCCAAAAAATCATTTCACAGTTGGCATTAATGATGATATCACTTTCACTTCCCTGCCAATCACAAAACATATCAATCTTGATGACAATGACACTGTAAATTGCAAATTCTTTGGGCTTGGATCAGACGGCACAGTTTCTGCAAATAAAAACACTGTGAAAATTATTGGTGAAGAGGCGCACCTTTTTGCCCAAGCATATTTTGTATATGACAGCAAAAAAAGTGGAAGTTTAACAACTTCACACATGCGTCTTTCTAAAAATCCAATAAATGCACCATACCTGGTGGAAAATTGCGACTTTATTGCATGTCACAACAAAACATTTTTGGACAAATTTGATTTGCTTGCCGACATCAAAAAAGGTGGAACATTTTTATTAAATACACCATGGAATGACAGTGAAATTGAACAAAACTTACCTGCAAATATTAAGAAAAAAATTGCAGAAAACAAACTTCATTTTTATGTAATTGATGCAGAAAGCCTTGCAAACAAAGTTGGTTTAAACAGAAGAATAAATCTTATAATGCAAACAGCATTTTTTGCACTTGCAAATATCCTGCCTGTTGAAAGCGCTATTTCATACATCAAAAACTCTGCAACAAAGACATATGCCAAGAAAGGTGAGAAGGTACTGCAAATGAATATGACCGCAATTGATGGTGCACTCTCACAGCTTCGCCAAATCAACTATCCAGCTTCTTGGAAATATGAAATGGCAAAGCAAACGACACCACTTTCAAGCGATCCATATTACACAAACTATATACATCAAATTGAAACACTCAAAGGCAATGATTTGCCAGTTTCTGCAATGGATCCAACTGGTGAAGTCCCAACTGGAACAAGTAAATTTGAAAAAAGAAATATAGCCACTTCCCTGCCTTGCTGGGTAAGTGAAAACTGTATTCAATGTAATCAGTGTGCACTTGTCTGCCCTCATGCATGTATAAGACCACATCTTGTTAAAAGTGGCAGCAAAGAAAGTATAAATACTGGTGCAATTCCAGCACTTGGCGTACCTGGTTATGACTTTAAAATTCAAATTTCACCTGCAGACTGCACTGGTTGTGAAAATTGTGCACATGTATGCCCTGCAAAAAACAAGGCACTTGTCATGAAAAATACAGATGAAATCTATGAAGAAGAAAATAAAAAATATAATATACTAAAAGATATTGAAAACCCACAAACAATTTTCAAAAAAGAGACAATTAAGGGCAGTCAGTTTGAAAAGCCACTATTTGAATTCTCTGGTGCGTGTGCCGGCTGTGGAGAAACTCCTTACATTAAACTTTTGACACAACTTTATGGCAAAAATCTTATAATAGCCAATGCCACAGGTTGCTCATCAATTTATGGTGGATCTTCCCCAACCTGCCCATTTGCAAAAGACAAAGATGGACATGGACCAGCATGGGCAAACAGCCTTTTTGAAGACAATGCAGAGTTTGGACTTGGCATAAAGAAAGCAAATGATAACAACCGCAAAATGCTGCATGGTTATGTTCAAAATGCTCTTAACGACACTCATGTGTCTGTACCACTTAAGAAACTGTTAAGTCAATGGCTGACTGAAAATAAAAAAGATGAACAGCTTGCAGATAATATCAGAGAAGTGCTGAAAAAAGAAATCGCAGTTAACCCAGCTGACATCATAAAGAATTTATATGCTTTAAGTGCAAGCTTTTCTGACAGCACAGTGTGGATAATTGGTGGAGATGGTTGGGCTTATGACATTGGCTTTGGTGGCCTTGACCACGTGCTTCACTCTAACGAAAAAGTAAGGGTTCTGGTACTTGATACCGAGCTTTATTCAAACACTGGTGGACAAGCAAGCAAAGCAACCCCAATGGGATCAACTGCCAAGTTTGCAACAAGTGGAAAACTTACACACAAAAAAGATCTTGGTGCAATAGCCATGAATTATCCAAACATTTACGTGGCAAGCATTTCAATGGGTGCTTCTATGCAGCAAGCAATCACTGCTCTTAAAGAAGCAGAGGAATTTGATGGGCCTTCACTTGTCATTGCCTATTGCCCTTGCATAAACCACGGTGCAGATATGAGCAGGTCTCAAGAAGAAGAAAAAAATGCAGTGCTTTCAGGATACTGGAATTTATACCGTTACAGCACTTCATCAGGGCTTGTATTGGATCCACCTTTTGCAAACGCATCTTATCAAGAGTTTATCAAAACTCAAAGCAGATACTTTAACCTTGTTAAAACCAATCCTGCCCAGGCGGAAAGATTATTTAATCAAGCAGAGAGCTATGCAAAAAATCGCCTTATAAAATACACAAAACTTACAAAAAAGGATTAATGAATAAAAAAAATAGAAGTTTACTTCTATTTTTTTAAATTTCAAAATTTTCTAATTTTTTTAATAATTCATTTATGCACTTTTGTAACTTTTTAAATTTATTTTTATCATACAAATAAGCAGTCTTATTTACCTCGATCATTATTGACTGAAATTTGTGCCATTTTGTATCTTTTAACAAATTGTTTGGTACCATTGAGCCACTGTATGGATAATTTTTTGCAACTTTATATCCTTCTTTTTCAAAAAAGTCACAAACGAAATCAATAAGTTGCATATTGGTATCACCATTATATCCAACACATATATCAGGTATGTTTTCTTTTCTGTCATCAATCATGATGATATCTTTTGAAAAAGAGTGACAATCAACCATAATCACATCATTTTTCAAAAGTAATTTATTTACTTTTCTATCCAATTTCGCATGATATGGATAATAATATTTTTTAAGAACGTATTTTTTATATTCATCATCATATTCCGCAAATTGTTCCCCTTTATTGTTCTTTGTGTATATAACCCCCATGCCAAATTTGCTCATTTCTTCTTTTGCATCATCAGCATATTTTTCCACATCACAAAATATTCGAGAATATTTAAAACATATTCTTTTATAATGATTTTTCCCAAATAATTTATCAGTTTTTTTATCAGTTATAATTTTTTTAAAATCAATAATATCAATTTGGGGTGTTTTTATATTATTAAAAAAATTTTTTGATAAATACTCTCCACTATGCGGTATATGTAAAAATATTTTATTCATAGCTTATCCCTTATTTAAACCAACTTACTTATCGTAAAGATATAATATAGGATATAAAAAAATTTAGCAAGAAAAATAAAAAAATATTCATAAAATACTAAATTTCAATAAACCAAACATAGCCATCGAGGAATAAATATCTTTCATTATTGCCAATCATAACTTTATATCTTAACCCCATACCCCCACCCTTTGTACTTGCCGTTGGGCGTATGTCAAGCACTTTATCTATATCAAAAACTCTGCCATCTTCCCAAACAATTTGAAGGGGCAAAACTCTTTTATCACTCATCATTTTTGCAATAACTGATATATCTTTGCGCAAAACAGACTCCTTTATGCTATTTTGTGCAAAAATACATGATTTTAAACGCTATTTTACATTTTTAATATTTTGCAGTCTGCAATGGATTTGCAGTTGCAACCTCGCTTGACAGTGAACTTGGTGCACCCTTTATATCAATGTCAAGCATGTGTTGATCAGTATAAATAATGCCCCTGTTAACTGCATCATGTCCAAAACGATTTCTTAAATTTTCAATAGCTTCTTCCAACTTTTCTTTTTTCTCACGCTGACCACACATATCGTCCATTGCAATTTGTTGCTCGCAGGTAAAGCCGCTGACACTGACACCAAGCCCGCGAACAATGCCCTTATCCCAAGAAAAGTGTTTTTTAAAGAGCTTAAATGCAGCATCTGCAATATCTCCACTTAAATTTGTTGGTGCACTCAAGTGCATTTGTCTGAGTGTCCTTTCAAGCTTATCAGATATTATATAAAGCTCCACAGTGCTGGCGTACCTAAACCCAGCCCTTTTCATACGACTGCAAACACTTTCTGAAAGAAGTATGAGCAATGCAAAGACGTCATCATCATTTTTTATATCACGATAAAATGTGATGCTGTTGCCAACAGACTTAAGCTCTTCACGTTCATCATACTTGCGCACAGGGGACACATCTTGCCCTTTTGCATACTGTTGCAAAACCTCTCCCCACTTGCCAAGTTTATTTAAAAGTATATCTTTTTTATAAGTTGCAAGCTGGCCAATAGTATTTATATTAAGTTTTGCAAGCTTCTCTTTAGTGGCACGTCCGACATAAAGCAGATCACTTGCTGGCAACTTCCAGACAATACTTTTAAAATTCTCTTTACTGATAACTGAAACAGCATCTGGCTTTTTAAGATCAGATCCCAGCTTTGCAAAAACTTTGTTAAAACTTACCCCTATGGAAACCGTAAGCCCAATCTCTTCTTTAACACGCTTTCTTATTTCCTCTGCAATCTTTACACCATCACCCTCGCACTTTGGAGAACATGTCACGTCAAGCCATGCCTCATCAATGCCAAAAGGTTCCACTTGGTCAGTATATTCAAGGTAAATTCTTCTTACCGCACGGGAATACTTAAGGTATAAATCATGATGAGCCACCACACATTTAAGTCCCGGACAAAGCCTTTCAGCCTCATGCAAAACCATACCAGTTTTAACCCCAGCTTTTTTGGCAATCATATTTTTTGCAAGCACGATGCCATGGCGATCCTCTTTTTTGCCACATACAACAACAGGACAGCCCTGCAAGCTTGGATCCAAAAGACATTCCACAGAAGCATAAAAATTATTAAGATCAGAGTGTAATATTGTTCTCATATTCATATTATATATCAAACATATGTTTGAAATCAACAAAATTTTTCTTTTTTTATGTCAAATTTTAAAAATTTTTCACAAATATTGAAAATGATTTTTGTAATTTAGAAAATTATGTTATAATTAACTCAATAAGTAATTTAAGGAGATTTAACTATGGACACATATGTATCTCAATCATTTGACAAAAACTATGCAGCAGCGTGGAGTGCTGACCAAGGCGGATTCTCTTATACGCTTGCTCAAAATTTATTGGAGTTTATTGATAAAAACAAGAAATCTGTAAAATCTGCGCTTGATATCTGCTGTGGTACTGGTGAGTTTTTAAACTATCTTGCAAAAGCAGGCATAACTTGCTCTGGAACAGAAGTTGCAAAAAGCATGATTGACTACTCAAAAGAGAAATACCCAAACATGACTTTCACACAAACAAAAGAAATCTATGATGTTCCAGCAAAAGGAACATATGACCTTGTTTCATGCAACCATGACATGATCAACATGCTTGAAAGATTTGACAGCTGGAAAACTTTGTTTAAAAACGCATATAAAGTGCTCAACAAAGGCGGCATCTTCATATTTGACTTTTATACCAAGAAAAAACTTGAAAATTGGAACGAAGTAATATTTGAAGAAAGCGACACAATGGATCACATCAAATCTATTAAAAAAGGTATTGATAACAAAGTTATCATGAAAGAAATATACTATATCAAAAATAACGAAGGTGTTTATGACAAAACATTTGATATAGTTGTTGAAAGCTATTTTGATAACAGAGAAATTCTTTCAGCCCTTAACGCTGCAGGTTTTAAGTTCGTTCAATTCTGCGACTTCAGCCTTTCCCCTGTTGCAAATGCTGAACAAAGAAATCGTGTTCATGTTGTTGCAATTAAGTAAATGTTAAACATAAAATAAAAATTCAAGGTTATACCTTGAACTTTTTTTATTCAATTAATTATTTCTTCAATAGTATCATACAGATTTTTTAAGCTGTTATCCAGACTTAAATAAAAACATTGTCCTGCAAGCTTACCATTAACTCTGCGCATTATATTTAAATCAAAACTGTCACTTTGTATATTGAAAAGCAAGCTGTCAAAATCAAAACCATTATAAGTAAAACAAGTATCAAAACAAAGTTCAATCCAAAGCCCTTTGTTTTTATCTTGACTTTCAATTTTGTCACCGTCAATGCCAAATCCTGGCATTTCATGACAATAAACTGTACTTTTGTTTAGTTCGTCAATTATCACTTGGTATTTGTCATCACCCTTTTGCATATTTAATTTGTTACCATCGCTTATAATAACAATTGAACTTACATAATTAAAAGAATCTGTTAAACGTTCACATCTCATAATGGCACCATCAAAACCAAAAACAATGCAACAAAGCATCATTAATATTTTCATAAATATATTTTGTCTCATTATTCAATTTAATATACTTATACTACAAACTTTTTACAAACAAAAAATCGCGACTTTTTTTCTCGTCGCGATTTAGTTTTTAGTTATAATTTTAATTTGATTAACCAGCATAGTATGAGTTAAGAATAAAGAATACTACACAAAATACCATCAAAAGAGTTGCAAGAACAATGGTTAGTCTTTTTATCTTACCTTGAAGGTTTCCACCTTTATTTCTGTTATAGAAAGTATCTGCTTGACCTGTTATTGCATTCATGCTTCCATCAGACTCTGTCCTTTGAGAAAGCACAACAACGATCATAAGCAAAGCACAAATAAATATTAAAGAAGCAAGAACTATTTTTATGATTGGAAAAGAATTTACAACCCAATCAGGTCTTGAAACGTCATCAGCAGCAATTAAATTTATAAAATTTGAAAAGTTATTCATAAAATCCTCCACAAGAACCCATTATAGCATACAAGAAATTCAAAATCAAGCACTTTTTATATTTATAGCACAAAATACAGCACAATAAGCGCAACAGTTGCAAGTATAAAGAAAGTCACAATAATTATCTTTAAAGTCTTGTTACTGATCCAATTTTGGCTTCCCCTGCTATCAAGGATTAACATAAGCAAGAAAAATACAAACAGACTTACATACAAAATTGTAAGTTTCTTTTCCAATGCTGTTTGCGCCAAAAGCAAATTAAAATTAAAAAGTAAATTTTGCATTTTCCCCTCTTATTAATAGCATATTACCATGCAATGTTATTTTTGTCAAGACAGGCAAACATTAATCTTTTGCACATGTACAAATTTCAGCAAATTTTTCAGGGTCAAGACTTGCTCCACCAACAAGCAAACCATCAGCGCCTGCTTCAACAATAAAGTCTTTGGCATTGTCAGGTTTAACACTTCCACCATAGAGCACTGGAAAGTCATATCCCTTGTCTTTAAGTTGGTCTTTAATTTGTTTTGTAAACTGTTTTACTTCCTCTTTCCCAAGGGCTTTGCCTGTTCCAATTGCAAATGTTGGCTCGAATGCAATAACAACATTTTCATCAGCAGAAACATCTTTAAGCACACTGTCAAGCTGATCTTTTAGTGTTTCTTTAAATGCATCTTCTGTTTCAAAAGATAAACAAACTACTGGAATTAAACCATACTTAAGTGCAAGTGTAAGTTTTTTATTCACAATTGTGTTGTCTTCACCAAAATAGTTTCTTCTTTCGCTGTGCCCCAAAATTACGACCTTGACGCCAGCTTTATCAAGCATTGCTGCACTTATTTCACCTGTATAGGCACCTGCCTCCCACATGGCACAATTCTCGGCACCTACAAGCACGTCAGTATCAATAAATTGAGCAACCGCTTCTGAAAGATGAATATAAGGTGCACAAATGACAACGTTATCTTCAACATCTTCAACAAGTGGAATAAATTTTTCTGCATAATTTACTATGCTTTGCTCACTTTCCACTTCTTTGCTCATCTTAAAATTTGCAATATACCATTTTTTCATAAGTTTGACTCCTATTTATCTTCCAACATATCAACACCTGGAAGCACTGCCCCTTCAAGAAACTTCAAAGTTGCGCCACCGCCAGTTGAAAGATGAGTAACCTTCTCTGCATAGCCAAGTTCTGTGATCGCAGCAACACTGTCACCGCCGCCCACAACTGAAATACCATCAGATTTAGCAACTGCTTTTGCGATCTTTTTTGTCCCTTTTTGGAACTTTTTAAATTCGTAAACACCCAGTGGTCCATTCCAAACAATAGTCTTTGCTTTTTTTATCTCTTTCTTAAACAACTTCACTGTCTTTGGGCCAATGTCCATACCTTGCAGGCCATCAGGAACATTGTAAGAGTCAACAACTTTAGATTTTGCATCTGGTGCAAATTCTTGTGAAACAATCTCGTCCACAGGAAGAACAACCTTTACGTTCAGTCTTTCAGCTTCGTCAAGAATATTTTTTGCGACTTCAACTTTATCTTGCTCAAAGCGACTCATACCAACTTTGCCACCTTTTGCAACGATAAAGGTGTTTGCCATTGCTCCACCAATCAAAAGCACATTGGCCTTCTTTAAAAGTTTTGCAATAACTCCAATTTTATCTGAAACCTTTGCACCACCTAAAATTACAACAAATGGAGGCACAACATCATCAAGTGCTTTAGAGAGTGATACTATCTCTCTGCTCATTAAAAAGCCTGCAACAGCTGGTAAATGTCTTGCGACACCAGCATTAGACGCATGTGCACGATGAGCAGTCCCGAAAGCATCATCAATGAAAATCTCTGCAAGACTTGCAAGGTCTTTTGCAAACTGCTCGTCATTTTCTTCCTCTTCTTTATAAAAGCGGATGTTTTCAAGAAGAACAATGTCTCCATTTTTCATATCTGTAGTAAGTTTTTTTGCACTTTCACCTATGGCATCAGAAGCCAAAACCACTTGATGATTTAAAAGTTCTTGCAGTCTTTTTGCAACAGGAGCGAGCGACAGGTTCGGATTAAACATTCCCTTTGGTCTTCCAAGATGTGAACACAAAATTATTTTTGCACCATGATTTATTAAATATGTTATAGTTGGCAGAGCAGCTTTGATTCTTGTGTCATCAATGATTTTATTGCTCTCATCAAGGGGAACATTAAAATCAACACGAACAAGCACTTTTTTGCCAGTAACATCAATATCTTTAAAAGTCTTTTTATTCATTTTTACCCTCTTTTACAGTTTACTTAAGTAATATTTTATCAAATATATTTACAATATGTCAAACATCTAAAATAATTTATAAATATTAAAAGAGAAAAAGAGATTTTCAGTCAAAAATCTCTTTTAAAATGTTCAATATTTCTTTTATACTTTGACAGTTCATAAGTTTCAGTTTAATTTCAGTATTCACTTGCCTGCCCTTTATATAGTGTGCAAGATGACTTCGCATATTTAAAACCACATACCTTTCAGAAAAATAATTTGATAATATTTTGATATGCTCTTTTATGTCGGCAAATTTATCCACCTTTTGATCCAGCCCAAGAATTTCCGCAAAGATTTCAGGGTGCCCTATTGCAGCTCTTCCAATCATGACTCCGTCCGCTCCAGTTTGCTTCTTCATGGTTTGATAGGCAGCTGGATCAGTGCAATCCCCACTTACAATAAGCGGTATTTTCAAAGTCTGTTTCACTTCTTTTGCAAGCTGCAAATCAACTTTGCCTGCATACCCTTGCTCTTTGGTTCTTGCATGCAATATGACAGCGTCTGCACCCGCATCTTGCATGGCAACAGCAAACTCTTTGGCAACAATATGTTTTTCATCAATGCCACTTCTTATCTTCACAGTAACTGGTCTGTTTGTTGCCTTCTTGCAAGCTTTAATTATCTCCTGTGCAAGCTGAACATTGCCAAGCAAATAAGAGCCTTCACCATTGTTAAATATCTTTGGTGCAGGACAACCCATATTTATGTCTATGATATCGAACTTGTCCAAAACTGGCAACTTTAATGCTTGATAAAAAATCTCTGGTTGATTTCCAAAAAGTTGAACAGCGCAAGGTCTCTCTCCTTCAAAAGTTGCAAGCAAATCTAATGTTTTTTTATTGCCATAAACCAAAGCTTTTGCACTTATCATTTCTGTACACGTCAAAGCAGCGCCATACTTTTTTGCAAGATAACGTAGTCCAACATCGCTGTATCCTGCCATAGGTGCCAACAATAAATCATTTTTCAGCTTTATATTGCCAATTCGTAACTTTTTCATACATATATGATAGCAAACAACTTACAATATTTAAAGCGTTTATAGTATTTTTTAAGTTTTTCTTTTAAAAATTTCTTTTCTATACAAAATAAACACCACAACCGAGTAAAGTAATACCACCACAAATATGCTGGTAAAAAATGACAAGTAAAAATTTACATTTGTTTTTACAATAAGCTCAAACACATACTTACCTGCATACGTCGCCACTGCAAAAAGCATCAAGATCAGCAGTTTAAAATTAAGCTTTATCACACCCTGTTTTTTAAGCACAATTAGATTTATCAGCAGCGCAGCAAAATAACAAGATGCACTTGCAATTTCTGCACCCAAAATTCCTATACTGTCCACTGGTACCAACAAAACATTTAAAACAATTTTCACAATAACACCTACACTTAAAGACACAAGTGGTACCCATGCTTTTCCAATACCTTGCAGTATACCAGATGTAACTTGCAAAACAGCTAAATAAAAAATACTTATACTTGCAACTTGTAAAATGTTTGCGGCCATATTAATTTGATCTGCAGTTAAGCTTTTTCTGTAAAGTAGTTTAAGAATTGGATCAGCAAGTCCCAAGCATCCAAAACTCGCTGGCAGTGCCAATAAAACAGCAAACAGCACAGCCTTATTTGCATCTTCTTCAAGTCCAACTTTGTCTTTACATGCATTTTTAACGCTTACACGCGGTAATATTGCAGTTGCAAGCGCAAGTGACAATACCACCGGCATATTTATGATTGACCCAACCGTCCCAGACTGCAGGCCAAACAATGTTGTTGCATAGCCTGAGCTGTATCCTGCACCCTTTAAAAGATTTATAATAAGCGAGCTGTCAATAAGCATACCAAACGGCATAATCAGCCCACCAATTGTTATTATGGCAGAAGTTGAAATAATTGCTTTAAATGTGCTTTTATTGCTTAAAACAAGACCTTGAGAATTATAACTTACTTTATTTTTAATTTTATGCATAACAAAGGAAATGAGCAAATAAAAAAATGCAACAATTTCACTTAAAGTTATACCCAGCATTGCGCCAAGAACTGCATATGCCACACCCTTTGACAAAAATTTTTGAGCAAGAAATAGTCCTGCAATAAGCTTTACAGACTGTTCAATAAGCCCACTTATTGCAGAAGGATACATATTTTCACAACCTTGAAAAAAACCACGAAAACCAGAAATAAGAGCAACAAAAACGACTGCAGGTGCAATTCCGTAATAGCAGACATATGCACTTTGATTTCCTTGAATGTTTGCAAAAAAGTTGGCACAGAATGCAATAACAAGTGCACACAAGAAAGAAAAGCTGACAAGCAAAACAAAAGACAATTTTAAAATTTTGTTTGCCTGTCTGAATTGTTTTTTTGCAAGGTTTTCAGATATCAGTTTGGAAATACTTGACGGCAAACCGCCACTGGAAATTGTAAGCATTATGGTATAAACAGGAAAAACAAGTTGGTAAAGCCCCATACCCTCTGCCGTGACTATACTAGTCAGTGGCAAGCGATAGACTGCACCAATAACTTTTGATATAATGCCAAATATCATAAGTATAATTGCGCCCTTTACAAAACTTTTGTTTTTTGTTTTTGCTTTCATACTTCTAGTATGAATTAATAGGGTGTCAATTATGTCATATTAAACTTTTTCAAAATAAATATCAAAAGAAATTTGTGTAGCTTTCAGCGCATCTCCAGCTTTGGCAGACAGCCAAACATAAAAAGTAAATGACTGTCTTTCATCTGATGCAGTAATATTACCAACTTGCACCTCATTTTCTTCAAGCGATACTGCACTTGCATCAATCTCTTTTATTGCGACAAAAATATTATCTCTCTCTGCATTGGCTTGCTCTTTGTCATGTTTTGTTTTTATTTGAATATTCTTTATTTTCACAACCACGTTCTCTGGTGCAAAAATTTTAAACTTTGCATAATGTCCCTCACTTCCCTGTCTGTCAGTAACCGTAGATGGAATATTTGTGACAGCATCTTCATCTCCAGTTGCAGGCTTAAGCCCAAGCGTCATTTTAGAAAGACTTAATGTAGTGATAGCTTTATCGCCATCTTCATTAAAAATTTGCATACCTTCAGCAATATAAACTGCTGGGTCTTTCACCGTAACCATCTCATATTTATACAAAAAAGCAGAAAAACAAGAACCAATCACAATAAACAACAATGTTGTCAAAATGACTATCACTGATTTTGCAAGATTTTCCCTATTCATAAAAAACTCCTTTAAGTGCAATTATTGCCTTTAAAGGAGTAAATATACTTTAATTTCCAACTGAACGAATATCGTTTGAATATCTGAAACTTATTACAAAACCAAACATCAAGGTAATAAACAATCCCAAGAAGATTAAAATTCCAACCCACGTTCTAAAAAACATTACAATATGTCCCAGAGCGGTCAACACGCCAACTCTTCTGCCGATTATATTTTCAAACGCTACCGAGCCTTCATCTGCAACTGTATTATGTACACCACGAGTTATATATTCTTCTTCACCATGTTCGTTGATGACGGAGCCTATGACTCTGTGGGTAACAATCCTTCCGTCAGATTTTCTTATAAAACATATATCTGTACCAATCTGTATTTCTTCACGAGAATTCACATTTTTAACCACTATACAGTCGTTGATATCAAAAACTGGCCTCATACTTTCTGATTCCACAATATAAAAAGTATATCCAAAAAAGTTCACACCAGAGTTTGGGTTGATAATCACTAAAGAGAAAAACACTATCAGTGGAGTCATCAACAAGACAAGCAGCCAAATGCAAGCGCGTATCCATGCACGTTTTGTACGCTTTTTACGAAGAGTTTTATATTCCTCAAGTTCATCATACTTAATAAGATTATTTTGTTTAAGCGAAGCCAAAGACTGATCACCACGCGAAAAGTCCACAGAAGCTTTCTGCGACTGGTCAATTAACTTTGCTTTGGTTTTACTTTTTTCCATCAGCTATAATTATAAAGAGTTACAAAGACAATGTCAAACCAGAAAGGTAAAAAAACAAATTTAAAACTATTTTATTATGTAAACAATAAAATATGCAATAAAAAAATCACCTCAATGGTGATTTTTTAATAAATTAATTTAGTTTTCTTTTTTACTTGCCTTTGCAACCTTATAGCAGAACACACAAATATAAATTGCAAGAGCAACAAGTACTGCTGAAAGAATTATAGATACAAGATCAAGTTTCATAAATACAAGACAAACAGCAGCCACCGCAAGGCAAACAAAAACTGTTACAATTCCTAAAATTAATGATTTTTTTGACATATCCATAATGATAACTCCTTATGTAACTTAATGTTTATATTATAACACACCATTTTTGATATTTCCATACCTTTTTCAAAAAAAATATGTTATTTCAAGCTTTTTGACACTCCAATTGATATGTTTTTTACTATTTTTTGTACACCTATATCAAAATCTTCTGATTTTTTAATATAGGCATTAATAAGTTTTCTTATCTGCACACCACTTAATCTCGGATTGCTTTTTACAAGTATATAAAATATTGAACCAAAATTAAACAAATCTTCCTGATCAATTTTGCTGTTTAAAAATGAATTTGCAAGGTCAGAAAACTCCTTTACTTCAAAGAAAACAAGTTTGGACTTAAGCAATAAATCAATCAACATATATTCAATATCATTGTCAATGTGATCTGATTTACCCAAAAATTCAACAACTGAAGATATCATCCTTTTTTCGTCTAGGTTCAGCATTGGCTTTTCAATAAGGTTTTCATGTATTTGATAAAGAATAAACTTATATTTTTCCTGTGCTGATAAATTTTGCTCACTCATAAATTGATCATATTTCACGATGTTCTCACTAAATTTGCCAGAAAGCATCTCTTTAAGTGTAAGATCAAACCCATCAATAGCATTGACATGATCCATAATTATTTTATGTTGTTTGCTGTCTTTCTTCCATTTTTTATATTCTTCAAGCAATTGTTTACCGTAACTTGTATTTTCATAATTAATTCTGCTGAAAGTAAGATACATAACATAAGTTAACAGAATGACAAATGCACTGATTGCACCAACAGTTCCAGTTAAAAACCAAACAAACAAACCTATTACTTGTGTTTTATTTTCTTGCACACCAACAATGCTGGAAGTGTTTATTGTAAATCTTTCCTTATCTTGATTTTCAAGAGTTACAATGCTTTTCGTATAGCCAATATATTTCCCCGTGCCACTTTCTACATTTGAAGAGTAATAAACAATATCTCCAGCTTTCAGCTTTGTAACATCAGAAACAGATTTTATTTTAAGCATGTCACAACTTTCTGCCTGATAAAATTTCTGAGTATTCATTACACCAACATACTTATATTCCCCAGCAGAAATATATTTATGACCCGTAAAAATACAAATAAGACTGAAAATCATAGCAGAAAAAAGACACAAAATAAATGCAACTTTCAATACTCGTTTCCAAGTTTTTTCAGTTGTCTGTGTCTCCTCTGACGTGCTTTCAGGCAGTCTTTTTTGTATTTTCTCTTTAGTATTTTTCAAACTATTTCTCCAATTTCACAAGCAAAAGAGTTCTGCTTGCATCTAAATTAATCTTTTTCACAACAGTTTTGTGTGAAAACTCTTTTCTTATATAGTCTTTCAGTACCCTGCCCTTATGGTAGCCATGTATGACAACCAAGCCATTATAATAAGCATCAATATTGCAAAGCTTGTGAATAAGTTCTGCTTTTGCCTCCTGCAAAGTCAAACCATGAAGATCCAAAAAACAGAGTTTCCCATAGTCTTTTTCTAAATAGCTGTCAAACACATTCATAATATTATTCACTTTCTTCCGCTTCTGCAGGATGAGTATTAATATAAATTATATCACAATCAGTTGGAGCAGTCCCTATGAACCCAACAATCTTTCCATCATCAGTTATTGTGTCAGTTCTGGCATATCTCAAATCCCAATACTTGTATTCGTAATAAAGGAAATTATCATCTTCATCACGCACTTCATTGTAAAGCTTACTGTTAAAGAAGTTTTCTTTATCAGCTCCACTAAAGAAATAAAGATTATTATATTCAAAAGTTTCGCCACCATATGAAACGACTAATTTAACATTTGACGAAGCAGTAATTCTGAAATAGTCACGACTTGGTTGTATTTGGTCAATCTTGGCATTATCAGAAGGTGTCGCATCAATAGCTGCCGCCTTTGTTATATCAAACATGTCATCATTTGTGTAAACGACGCGTACTTTAACATACATCAAATTGATGGTATCAATGAATACAATTCCGTCTTCAACTCTGGTTTCACCATCATTAAGTTTTCCATCTCCACAAACATATACTTTTCCTTCAAAGCTTGGAGTTGTTGAAACTATAAATTGCAAATTGCTGATAAAGTAGCCATTTACATTTACGACAAGTGCAAAATTCTTTGTAACAACTTTTCCATCAACATCTTCAGCTTTACATTGTAAAGTGATTATTTCCTTTGAATAACTTACACTCTCTTTTGCATGTAAAATCAAACAAGAGTTAATTGAATCAATTTTGATATAATCAAAAACATCTTTGTTATAGTCATCAATTACAGAAAGTGAGTCAAGATTGACGATTGAATCATCATTTAAAGTTGTTGCTTTAAAACTGTAAATATAGTCCTTATCATCTGCATAGATTGAAATTTCACTTTCACTGTCTGCCTTCTCATCATCGATGATAAAGTTTACTGGGATATTCTCTTTAACAGTCAAAACAAAACTGTCATTTATCTCTGTATTTTCAGCAGGAAAAGCTTTAATTGTGGTCGTTCCCGCCTTAAGATATTTGATAGTATAGTTACGACCCTCCGCAGAAACTTGTGCAACTGAATTGTCAGAACTTTCAACTTTCCACTCAATATTGCTTGCCAAACCGTATTCAAGTGCTATAACAAATTTGTTTTCTTCTTCTGCAGACAAGTACACTTCTTTGTCAAAGACTTCTATTTTTGTTGTCGGATCAATTATGCGCAAATCATAAACGGTAACTGTTGAAAGTTTACCAAAAACAGAGTAACCAACCACACCACCACCAAGCAGTATAAAAATCAATACAACACTTATAATTAATTTCTTTAATTTTGGACTCATACTTTCTCCTCAATTTACTTTTATTATGCGCACACAATACCTTTACTACTATATTTTATTTAAATATGAAATAATTGTCAAATAAAAACAGCCATATTATTTATTTATTTTAAGTATTGAATATAAACAAAAAATCTATTTATCGCAAAACTGCAAAAAAAATTACAGGTACAAAACCTGTAATTTTTTAAATAATTCTTTTTATTACGCAACTTCTTCTGCATTTTTTTGTGTAAATGTTGCCTTTGCAAGCATTGCAGGAGCAACATCAGTTATTACTCCACCAGTTGCATTAAGCTCTGAAGAAATACCATAAGAATATTCAAATGATTCAGTTGCTGCATTATAACCAAGTGTTGTTCTTATCATCTCCCAACCATCAGTTTTTGATCGACCATATGTAAATGTATCTACATCTGCAATTATGTTAACTTTATCAAAAGTATTTGTGCTTAAATGAAGCGCGTCATCTGAATAGTAGTTGCCAAGAAGCACACCCAAAGCTCTTACTCTGAAACCATCTTTTTCCATCTTGCCATACACACGATCAAATGTTATTGACAATCCATTTATATCATTACCCATAATATAAACTTGATCTGTTGAAACTTTGTCAAATGCGTCATAAGCATTTGCTCCATATGAAGTTATTGAACCAACAATACCACCAGCGACAAATGCTTTATATTCAACATCATCACTTACTGCTGTATAATATGTATCATTGAAATAAACATTTCCTGTTACCTTGTTTCCAAATATGTATACATTATTGTCCATAATTCTTGCAACAATTCCACCAAAGAATGTCGCACCATATGCAAGATTCTTATCAACATTTTGGTTAACATTAATATTCACATTAACTTGAGCAATCACCGACATTTCAGGAGCTCCTGCTTTGCAAGCAACACCTGCAACCATATATGTTGTAGAGTAATTTTTGTCAGCTTTATTATAGTTGTATGAAGTGATATTTGCATCAACATCAAGATTTGCAATTCTTCCATCAACAAGATCAAACACAACACCAGCAATGTTTAAACTGTTATAAAGATTAACTTTTAACTTCAAGTCAAAAGCATTATATGCCTTTGCAACATCATCAATATTTTCAGGATCTAAAGTTGTTAAGTCAACACTATTTGCATAAATGTGACCAGCAAAACCAGCGACATATGTGTTGTCATAAGCTTGTTTTCTTAATGCATAACTTCCAGCTTGTTCTGCTGAAAGGAGTGCTCCCAAACCTCTTATATCAGCAACAATTTCAGTTTTATTTCCATCTTCGTCAACAAATCCACGTACATTTCCATAAACAAATCCACCAAATCCTGCAGATACCACACCTGTAAGTTTAACATTGACAACAGTTTCAGCTTTAGTGTAAGAAATTTTAGCAGTTTTATAAATTGCTTTAGCAAATCCAAACGCTTCACGTGCATATATTGCACCTTCAACAGATGCATCAGTGATTAACACATCTCTAAAAGTCAAACCACCAGATAAACCAATTGCAGAACTACCTACAAATTGTCCAAAACCTGAAACTACACCACCTTTCATGGAAATGTTGATATTTTTTACAACAACATTGCTGACATGCGAATCATATACGTTTCTTAATTCTTCAAATTCATCATCTGTCAAAGAACCTTTTACAGAATCATTAAGTTCAACAGATGTAATATTGTGAAGAACACCATTAACTGATGTCACTTTGTTATCATCTATTGCCATATTAACATTTTCTGTATTAGCTGTTACAGTAATGCTTTCAACAATACAATCTTTTATATCTGTGTTGACCGCAGTAGCAACAATACCTGCAATTTTTGATATGTTGTTATAAACAGATTCCACATTAAGATTTACTTTACAACCTGAAATAACATTTTTAAATGTATCTTGATTTAACGCAGCATCACTGTCAATCTTTGCACGCATACGTCCAACAACACCACCAATGTTTGAATTGTAAACTGTTTCTATATTGTTTATGACTTTTGCATTTACATCACAATTTTTAACTTGGCTGTCATAAGCAAGACCGACAACACCACCAAGACCAGAGTTATAAGCTGATCCAACAGTAGCTGGTGTTGCACTTCCAGTTTTAATGTAAGAGAATGCATTAATTCTTGCAACTATTGACATATTGTTATCAGTTCCTGCAACAATGCTACCTTCATCAATCATACCTGCAACAACACCGACATTAACAACGTCAAATGATGTATAAGCTGCTCCATCAGGGGCAGTTGCAGATGAGATAATATCATAAACACCACTTGCAACATTGATAACAGCATTTTCAAAATTCAAATCATAGATTTTTGTTTTATAAACCAAGCCAAAGAAACCAATGTTCATTGAACCCTTGCTTGACTCTACAGCAATGAAATCTGCATAGTTTTCAGCATTAACGTTGATGGTCATATTTTTGATTTTATAACCATTACCTTTAAAAGTTAAATTTTCAACTTCGTATCCATTTTTGCCCATTGGCATCCAGTTTTCACCAGCAAGGTCAATATCGGCAACAATTTCAGCAAATAAAACTTGATTACCCTTTTCTTCTGTACGTCTTTCTGCACCAGTATCATTCATAATTGCAGCAAACTCTTTTAAGTTAGCCTTATTTGCAATGATAAATGGTGCATCTTCAGTGGCACCAGCATCAGAGTGTGGATAAACATTAATAATATAGGTGTTTGTATCACCCTTATCATTTAATTTAATGATTGCTTTAACTGTACCCTTTTTATTTGCAGCAATATATTTTCCAGTTTCCTCATTTAAAACAACAACGCCTTCATTTCCTTCTTCAACAACAAAAGTTAAAGTGCCATCTTCTGTGCTATAGCCATCAAGAATGCTCACTTCATCTCCGTTTCTGAAAGCATATTGAGTAGTTGTATTTACTGGCTCGTCCGGTGTGATTGGCTTGTTTTCACCAGGTACATAGAAAATACTTACAAGAGTATAAATACCAAGAGACAAAGTCAAAAGAACACTTAAAATCAACGAACCTATAAAACCTTTCTTTGACATAATTTTCCTCCCAATAATGCATAACGCATCAAAATTACAATAAGTATAGTACATAAACCAATTTATGTCAATACCAATTTGCAATATAAACACAAAAAAAGCCAATTTTTTTTGATAAAAATTGACCTTTTACATATATTTTTGCGTTTTTTACTATAAAATCGCATAAAAACTATCATAAAACATTAAGAAATCTGCACAGTTATGTCAAACACTAACTTACAAGGCAATCCCGCAGCCATAACACCATCAGATTGCAGGGTAATTTTAGCTGTTCCTTCCCCCACAATTTCAAGATATGTCTTACCATCTGTCACGGTAACTTTCACAGCTTCATCATTGTTGCTGAATACGTTATAATCAGAAATATCAATTAAATAACCTTCTGCGTTAAAGTAACGAGCATTTACTTTCAGTTCAGTTCCAATGCTTGTGATTAAAGTATAATTGCCATTATTTTTGATTGTCATATCCTCACCCATTGTTGCAAAGACTTCTTCAATCTTATCCTCAACAATAAGTGTAATTTTTGTTGACAAATTCACTTCTGTACCATCACTGTTAATTAGTTTAACGGTGATTTCACTTCGTCCCCTTCTTCCTGTTGATTTAACAAGCAAGCTTGCAGAATCAACCACCTCAATCACGCTGGTGTCAGAACTTGTTACACTGTAGTGAAATTCGCCATTTTCGCAATATCTTGTTTCATCTGCAAAAACACCTTGTAATCGCAGAGTTTTATAAGAGCCAGCAAATATATAATCAAAAGCAGCATCAAATGCCACGCTTTGTGGATACTCACGAAGGACCACTCTTGCACTGTCAGTTAAATCGTTTAAAGTCACAGTTATGTTTAAACCAGTAAATCTTTTGTCATTAACTTTGATCCAACCATTTTGGAAAGTATAATACCTGGACTCTGTATAGTCGTCATCAATTGAATAAGATACATCAACACTTGGAACGGTTGAAGGATAAACTTTATAGTCAATAAAAGAGTTCACATTTAAATCGACATAATAAACATCTTTTGTAAACTTGATACCTCTTGGAGTTGTAGAGCCTTCCACTCCGCAACCAGTAAGTACCAACAGACAAAACATGGAAATACATAATAAAGTAGTTAAAATTTTCTTCATTTTCATATACCTGTGCTTATATTATAAATTTTCCTTGACAGCTTGTCAAACAATATAAGCTGAAAATTTAAAAAACACATCAAGCATCATACTTGATGTGTTTAAAATTGACTATTTGCCAAGCTCTGCAAAATATGGTGTAGGGTCAACCAATTTATTCTCAGAATATAGTTCAAAGTGTAAGTGGTATCCATCAGCTTTTTCAGACAAATTGCTTGCAACAACACCTATTTCTTGCCCTTTAACAACCTTATCTCCTTTTTTTACATACACATCATTTCCCAAACATTTATAGACACTTTTAAGCTCACCCCCATGCGAAATCGTTATGACCATACCATCCATCATTGACTCTTCAACATTTTCAACTGTTCCGTCAAAGACTGCAACAACTTTTGCACCCGCTTGTGCTGAAAAATCTATTGCCTGATGAGTCTGCCAATAACCAGTTGTTTTATCTTCCAGCAAATGATCTTCTGCATACTCTTTAAGCACTTTACCATCACTTACGGGCAGTTCGAAAATTATAGTGTCATCTGCAGCAGTTGGCAAAGCCTCTTCCTCTGCCGGCACAAACACATCAATAACTTCATAAATTCTGTCTTGAGTATCCATATAATTTGCAACTGTTAAACTTATCATGGTAATTGCCAAAATCACACACGCAGTCACTGAAAGTGCATAGGCATTACTCTTAAAAAAGTATTTGATTTTTTTTAAAAACATATTTTCCTTCATATCATCCTCCATGTAAAACAAATGTTAACCAATATTTTTGACTTTATACATTTTTCAGTAACTTCCAAAAATTATTGGACTTGCTATAATAATGTCATCATCTAAAACTGCAATTTGAACATTATTTTGCGAACTGGTTTTATATTTAAGCAAAGCACTGAAACCTTCAATCATATAGATATTACCTACATAATATTTTGTCTTTATCATAAGTCCCAGCTGATCACAAATTTTATTTAAGTTTTGTGTTCCGGAGATTTTTAAGCACTCACCCACAGTTTGACCATCTGCAGAATATTTAATAGTCTCCTGCTCATATTCTTGAAGCACAAACCCTAAATTAAGTTGATCAGATACATGAGAAAAAGACTCTCTAGAAAAAGATATTACTGCATTTAAAGAGCCTGCTGACAAAACCACAACAGACATAAATACCACAATCAATACTAAAAAAATAATAAACTTACGCATTTTCGATCATCTGATATTGATGATTGACCAAAATGCACTAAATATACATTATAACAACTTATCCATAAACCCAAAGCTGTTTAAAATATGTAATAGTGTTGGCTTATTATACAAACATGGTGACAGCGCAAATGCACGCTCTACATCTTTGCTGCAATAATGATAGAGTTGCAAAACATTTTCTTTTAAAGCCAATGATGTTTGAATTTTAAACATCTGTGAAACAAGATTTTTAAAACAACCATGAAGATATGGTTGATAGCCACTAAACATACTGACCAAATCAGTTTCAGGTAAAAGAATTTTGCTGGCAGACAGTTTTTTCATCACCAAAGATGCCGGCATTTTCAAAAAAGTACACAATGATTTTATTGATTTATTAATATTAAAATCACCAACACAAGTGGGCTGCTTAAGAAAACATGCATAGGTATTTATCACAAGCTTAAGAGCAATAGTTTCAAGCTTTAAAAAATCTGCAGATGGACGCACTGCATTAAGCAGTTCACAAATCGCTTTATCACCGCCTAAAAAATATTTTGTTTGATTATAAAATGACATGGCTTGACCAAATCTTATCAGCGTCCAAATATTAGTTATATTCTTATTAGCCAGCTTTTCACTAAAGTTTTTAGTATATTTTTTCAATGTGTCAGATAAAAAGTCATTCATGCGTTGACAATCCTGCATTTTATAAATCAAATCTTTTATTTGGTTATCAAAAACCGCCATAAATTTTGACGAAATATAGTAAGTTTGGTATTCGTTGTATTTATTTAACGATGTATCAACAAAAATTCCACACGGGGTTTGACTTTCATAAAAATCATATGTCATGCCATCATAAAGTCTTGCAAATTTTGAAAAAGTAAAGTCTGTAAAATTTCCAACAGGACAAATCATAATTGGACAATCCACACAGTATGCATAATATTTCGCAACGCTGATTATATTTTCCCCTCCAACAGCAACTATCATATCCTGACGCCTTATATCCAGTTGTTTTGCAAGTTGCACAGTGGCCACACAATCAGGCAAAATAAAAAAAGAAAATGACTTCTTTTTAAAAACTTCATCAACTTTAATTCTATTTAAGAGCTCATCTGAACAAAGACCATAAAAAACTGTTATGTTTTGAGCCCCTGATGAAGAGATATAACTTATCATCTTTATGAACGCATCACTATCGACTTCAACTATGCACTGTGAAAGCGTGTGGCACTCACCACACTCACAATGAACTGTTTTTTCTTCAAGCTGTTGCATAACAAAATAATAACACGAAGCCAAAACTCATACTTCGTGTTATTTTGTAGAAAAATTCACTATTTTGCAGAATTTTATATTATTCTTTGTTTTGTTCAGAAATTTCGTTTATAACGTTTGAATTCGTCGCCTGTTCCAGCTTCTTATTCCTTCGTGCCAAAATCAATCTTTTAATGCTGCTTCCCGTTGAAATGACAAATCCCTGCAGAATAATAAGATAATAAGTAAAGAATCTCCACGCAAGAAGTCCCCATACAATATAGGCATCTCCAATAAGGCTTGCGACACCAAACATAGCAATAAAGCTAAATTCCATCATACCCGTTCCACCAGGCAAAGGAATCACAACTGCAGCCATTTGACCAATAACAAATTTGGTCATGCAAATCCAAAGCAAATAGATAAATGCACTAAACGAAGCGATCTGAATGTTTGACAGAGCCATAACCACGGTAAATGGAATTGCAAAGTAGGCCAAAACATCAAGCAAACAGAACAGCACACAAGCAATCATAGTTTTTTTATTTTTCTTAAGATACGCAATAGATGATTGATATTCAAGTACCTGTTTCATGATTTTGTTATAGCTCTTACGATAGTCTTTGACAATGTGCATGCCATAGCCAAGCTTTATGATAAATCTTACAAGCGACCTACCAACAATCTTACCATTTCCAATCAGAATATAAATCATGCTGAAAAGTGCAGTGAAAAATATTCCAATGACCGCGAAAATTTTTAAAAGTATCATCAATAGTTCGTTGAGGTTAGATGTTGGTGGTAAAAATGGAATACCAAAAATGAAAACAACCAAAATGACAATAGTATAAACAATGTTATTTACAATAAGCCTTGTTATTGGAATACTTGTTGCCACACCAGGCGACATTCCCGCCCTTGTTAAATTCATAATTTGTGAAGGCTGCCCCCCCACTGCAAAAGGAGTTATGTTGTCCACATATCTGCCAATAGCACTAACTTTATAGGCAAGCCAAGGCTTCTTTTTGCCCGTTGCATTCTTTATAAGCACAAAAAACACCATGGAATCTGCAAAAAACACAATAACAAACAAAATTAATCCACCTGCAAGCCACCAAAGTCGTTTGCCTTGTGTAGCAATGATTTGTGAAAATGGCATACCATTTGCTTCTTTCAAGCCGGAACGTATTATGAAAAACATGATTGTCAAGTTGATGAACAGAAAGATAAGATTAGTAATTGTGCTTTTTCTTTTTTTCTTTGGTTTTTCTGATTCAATTGCTTCTTTAAGACGATCTCTTGCAATTTGTTCATCAATCATTGCCCCGCCTTCAGAACTTTGAAATAATGATATTTGACCTTCACTTATGGCAAAATCATCTTTCTCTTCAATTGCATCAGAAGAAGATTGCAGCTGTTTTGCTTCCGAAACACCCTGCATAACAATTTGTTTATTTTCTTGAGATCTTTCCTTTTTTGCCATAATATCATTAATAATATAACCTAACATACACAAAAAGTCAATTAAATATCACAAACATTAAAATACAAAATACATTTTTAATATTACATTGAAAAAGTCAAGTGGAATTTCACTTGACTTTTATATGGTTTTTAAATTTCAATTAATTTTTTGAACCGTCGGCAATTAATTTCTTAAGTTCCTTAATCTCATCGGCATATCTTGCTTTTTCTTTCTCAAGATACTCTTGCAGTTTAAGGTTGCTTTCATATTTCTCTTTGTTTGCCTCAATATAGTCATCAGCATCTTGAATACTTGCCTTAAGTTCTGCAATATGAGCAGTAAGCTCTTCCTGTCTTGCTTTCTTTTCAGCATCAACATTTTTAATATCAGTCACAGAATACATCAAAAGGTTAAGATTTGTAAGTTCCAGTGCTCTTCTGTCAAGCATCTTTTGGTTACGTTCTTTTCTTCTGATAGTCCTTTCATACTTTAAAACACTTTTACTTGTCTTTTCAAGGTCACGTTCAATTTTGTCTTTGCTCTCTTTAATTTTTTCAAGACGAACACTATAGTCAAACTCTGATCCTTCTTTGTTGTTAAAGTTATTGATAATAATAGTTGTTGGCTTTTCTTCCGATTTTACCGCTTCGGCAGCCTCATCTTTAATTTCTTCTTTTATAGGTTCTTCGACTTCTTCCTTGGCAGGCTCTTTTGTGACGTCTTCAATAATAACAGGTTCTGTAACCTTTTCTTCCTCTTTTTCTTGAGCCGCAACATTCACATTGACAACTACAGCAGGTTGCTTATCTTCTTCCTTGTCCTTCTTTGCAGAAGCTTCTTCAAGGCGTGCAAGCATTTCATCAAGATTGATCTCATTGATTTCCTCTTCCTGAACCGGTTGAATGTCTGCAGACTCTGCTTCAGGTTTCTTTTTAGTGCAAAGCTCAACGATAAACGCAATTGTGAGACAAATTGCAGCAAGTGCTCCTGCGCCAAGTACGCAAATAGCTATAATTTGAAATGTAGTCATAATTTTCTCTCCTTCATGTGAATAGAAATTTGTGTTCTCCACCGAGAATTTGGTGGAGGCGGCGGGAATTGAACCCGCGTCCAAACAAGTTTTAAACACCCTTCTCCGTTCTGCAGTTGATTTATGATTTTCATACACATTGACAAACCAACAAGTCTTTGTGCACTATCCAAACAGCAGTCACGAGAATTATTTATGTTTGGAAGTAAATAACCTCACCCTACTTTACTTTAACAAGCCCTTGAACCAGTAGGCCTTTCAAAGCACCCGAGCTGCAATTAAATTAAGCAGCTAAAGCTAAATTTTCGTTAGCGTTTATTTTTTTACTACAGTTTTGGGCCAGTAGTAAGGCCAGAACGCTTATAATGTTTAAAAGTATTGCCTGTCGATACCAAGTCGCCCCCATTTAAGAGGCATTTGCCAAGAAGAAATTATTTATAGTTTTTGATATCTCTTGAAGTTTCCCTTAAAATATCTTTCTCTTTTAAGGATTGTTTCTTCTCATACAAATGTTTACCTTTTGCCACACCAATTAAGACTTTTGCAATACCATCTTTAAAATATGCTTTTAAAGGAATAAGTGTAAAGCTTTTGTCTTGAACTTTTCTTTCCAGTCTTGCAATCTCGCTTTTGTGAAGAAGCAATTTTCTGTTTCGCTTCTCGTCTTGCTTAAAAGCTGAAGTTTTTTCATAGCATGGTATATTCGCATTAAGTAAAAATGCTTCACCATTTTTCACAACTGCATAACTGTCTGAAAGTGTCAGATGTCCCGTACGAAGGGATTTCACCTCTTGTCCTTTAAGGACAATTCCACATTCATATGTTTCTTCAATGAAATATTCATAGTTTGCCTTACGATTTACTGCTATCTCTTTCATCTTTGCTCCTTGATTATAACACACACTTTTCTATTTTTCAAGATGGTTTTTAAAAATTATAATAATTTTTCACGTTTTTTTCAATGTTTTTTCTTACTTTTTACGCAAATTTGCGTTTTTTTGCCATTTTTTAGCCAAATTTTGCTTTAAAAATTGAAATTTTCAGCAAAAATATTTTTAAAAATTAAAAGACATTTAAAAATAATATTTTTCAATTATGAAAAGTTAACATTTTTCCTTGAATCTTGATTAATATTATCAAGTTCAAAATCAATATGACGAGTATTTATATCAGATGCTGCAACACGTACTTTAAGCCTTTCTCCAAGCATAAATCTATTTCTTCTTCCAACAAGTATATACCTTGTCTGGTCAAAAATATAGTGATCTTCTGGCAGTGATTCTTTGTAAATAAAGCCTTCAATAGTATTATCAAGTTGCACAAACAAACCTGCATCTGTAACGCCGCTTATGTTACCTTCAAAGCTTTCGCCTATCTTATCAAGCATATATTCTGCTTTTTTCAGATCATCAACTTCTCTTTCTGCAACCTCTGCATTTCTTTCAGTCACAGATGATTGCTCTGCAGATTCTTTAACAAACTCCTGCAAAAAATTTAGTTTTTCCATTGTCAGCCTATTTTTTAAAAAGAGCTTAATAATTCTGTGTATTGTAAGATCTGGATATCTTCTTATTGGTGATGTAAAATGACAATAGTCTTTAAGAGCAAGCCCAAAATGTCCCAAATTTTCACTGTCATATCTGGCTTTTTGCATACTTTTCAACATGACTTTGCTTATTGGTTGACTGTATGGGGTGTTTTGAATCTCAAGCAGCAACTTTTGAAAATCTTTTGGATCACTTCCGTCCGCACTGCCCTGAAGCTTAAGTCCAAAGCTGGAAACAAACTCTCTGAAAGCCTTTACACGCTCTGGCGTAGGCTCTTCATGCACACGGAATACAAACGGCATGTTAAGGCTGTCAAAATGTCTTGCAACAACCTCATTAGTGATCACCATGAATTGCTCAATCAGTCTGTCACTTAAATTTCTTGGTTTTTTTGTGATAGAGGTAATCCTGCCCTCCTCATCAACGTCAATTTGTGCTTCTGGCAAGTCAAAATCAAGCTGTCCTGCACGATTCCTTCTGTTCAGTAAAAGTACTGCAAGCTTTGCCATTTGGTTAAGCATAGGCACAATCTCTTTATACTTATGGCACAGTTCGCTGTCCCCATCAAAAATTTTGGTTACATTTGTGTACGTCATGCGGAATGCTGAACGTATAACTCCCTCATAAAAGTTATAGTCCTTTACATTGCCATCTTTATCAAATTCCATAACAACCGAAAGTGTCAGCCTGTCCTCATTTGGGTTAAGTGAGCATATGCCATTTGAAAGCGTTTTTGGAAGCATAGGAATAACATAGTCTGGAAAATAAACACTTGTACCACGTCTGAAAGCTTCTTTATCAATCACTCCACCCTGCTTAACATACTCTCCAACGTCAGCAATGTGCACACTTAAAACATAGTTATCCCCTTTCATTTTAAGAGATATTGCATCGTCAAAATCGCGTGCATCTTCACCGTCAATAGTGATTGTAAGCTCTCCGCGGAAATCTTTTCTGCCTTTAAGTTGACTTTCAGTCACTGGAACATTAAGTTTTTCTGCTTCTTTTACCACATTTTCAGGGAATTCGTCTATTAAACCAAAACTGCGAATAACAGAAAGAGTGGAAACTTTAAAGCTCTTTGCATCACCAAGAACTTCAATGACCTCCCCCTGTGCCATGCGAGTTCGCGTTGGATATTCTGTGATTTTTACCACAACTTTCACAGTACCCACAGCACCATTGGTTTTATTTGCAGGAATAAACATGCTGTCTGCAAAACGTGCATCATCAGGCACAACAAGGCCTCCACCAGAGGTTGGTGCAAATGTTCCCACTATTGTTGTAAATCCACGAGCTAAAATGCGAATAACTCGTCCAATAGTCTTACCGCGTGCAGCTTGAGGCATTTTCCCTCTGAAGTTTCTTCCCCGCTGTTTTCCCAAAATTTTCACAAGCACTGTGTCACCATGGCTTGCACCCTCAAGGTCACGCTCTGAAACAAAGATGTCAAGGCCGCCATTTGCAGGACGAGCATAGCTGTAACCATTTGGGCTTCCAATAATTGTGCATTTTATTGCACCTGTATTATCTGCAAGTGTATATTTTTCTATTAAAGCACCAGATGTTGCCTAAATAGTTAATAATAAATCTGATTTTCTAGTTTCAACATATTCTTTAGTTGAATAATTAGATAAATCTACTGTT
>CAKJZE010000052.1 GCA_918285425.1 Clostridiales bacterium | reverse complement strand
GTATTCCAAGCCTGATTTTACTTATTGCGTCACTCACATATTTGACTATTGACTGGCTCATCTCATTAATTGGCGGTTTTATGAAATAGTGACTTTACAAACAGCTTTTTTCATAACATAATTAAAAGGGGAAAGAATATGGATTATGTTATGTTAAAAAAGATTTTGCATAAGAAAATACCACATGCAAAGCTTGATATTATTGGGAAAACTGTTCTTGGCAGAGATATTTATTCTGTTACATTTGACTTTGAAAGTCAGTATAACGTAATTATTCAAGCTGCAATCCACGCGCGTGAGCATATCACCACTGATTTGGTTGTCAAATTAATAAAAGATGTTTCAAAGAACTATAAAATTTATAAAGATTTGGGTACACCAAATCTTATTTTTGTGCCCATGTCAAATCCAGATGGAGTGATGATTGCTTGCCATGGTATGAAAAGTGTTGACGACAAAGAAATAGTGAAAATGCTGCAAGATTTAAATTGTGAAAGTGAAGATTTTTCACTTTTTAAAGCCAATGCGCACGCGGTTGATTTAAATAATAATTTTGATGCAAAGTGGGGCAGTGGAAAAGAAAATGTCACTTATCCTGCCTTTCATGGTTTTGTGGGAAAGGTGCCAGAAAGTGAGCCAGAAACACAGGCACTTGTCAATTTGACAATGTATGCAAAGCCGTGTTTTACCATAAGTTATCACTGTAAAGGTGAAGAAATTTATTGGGATTTTTTTCAAAAGAAAACACAAAGAAAAAGAGATAAAAAAATTGCATATCTTTTTGCAAATTCTACTGAATATAAGATAAAAAGCACACAAGATGTCAGCAGTGGCGGCTTTAAAGATTGGTGCGTACAAAAACTTAAGATCCCGTCACTTACAATAGAGGTTGGAGATGACAATTTGTCTCACCCAATTTTAAAAAAATATTTGCCAGAAATTTACAACAGAAATAAAAATGTGATAAAATTACTTCCAGAGGTTGTAAAAATTTATAATGGACAAAAATGAATCTTATATGGATCAAGCGCTGGCTCTTGCGAAAAAAGCATTTCAAAAAGATGAAGTGCCTGTTGGGGTTGTTTTAGTTTTGGGTGATAAGGTGATTGCAAAGGCTTATAACACACGTCAGCATTCTCATGATGCCACCAATCATGCAGAGATTATTGCAATCAAAAAGGCTTGCAAAAAAGTTAAAGATTTTCGGCTTAATGATGTTGTAATGTATGTGACACTTGAGCCATGCCTTATGTGCCTTGGAGCAATTTTAAACAGCAGAATAAAGACTGTTTATTTTGGCGCAAAAAATAATAAAGAGAACGCGATGGATATAAATGAACTTGCAAAACAGGCAGAGCTTAACCATGTGACAGAGTTTGTTGGCGGAGTTAAGGAACAAGAGTGTTCACAATTAATAACATTATATTTCAAAAATAAAAGGCACACAAGTTTATAAAAGTTTGACAAAGGAATAATATTTATATAAAATAAAGCTATGGAAAAAATTATTAATGATACAAAAACTGTTGAAAAGGAAAGTCTTGAAGACTTTTTTGATTTAAAAATTGTTGCAGGGAAAGACAAAACACAGCCAAAACTTGTTAAAAGAGAGCAAGAAGATATTTCTGTGGATTGTATTGTTTTGATGGAAGATTTTCCTGATTTTAAAGCAAAAGATGGAAGCTTTAATATTGATCTTCTTGGAAATCCAATGTATCAGTATGTTGTCAGGGCTTGCCCATCATATCCAAATTGCTTAAAATATGATCACGAGAAAGAAAGTTTACTTGGCAAGATTAAGCCATTTTTAGCAGAGGGGGAATATACCCTTGTTTTATTTGCGGACACTCCACTTATTACTAAAAATACAATTTTAAACATTTTGGATTATGTGAAAACCAAAGGACTTAATGTTTGCAAACTGACTCGTGGTTGGGTGTTTAAGACTGAGTACATTAAAAGAGTAGATGATATTTATTCTCCGTCAGTTTACTATTTTCAAGAAGAAGATTTTATGATGGCCACTTCATATTCAAATTTAAGCATCATAAGTGATATCTTAAAAAACAGAATAATAACTTACCATATGAACAATGGTGTACATTTTAAGGCTCCTGATACTGTATATATTGAAGCTAATGTTTCAATTGGTCAGGGCAGTGAAATAGGTGAATTTGTCAGTCTTGTTGGTGCGACTGAAATTGGTGAATATGCCAAAGTGCTTTGCAGAAGCTCTGTTAAAAATGCAAAAATTCTTAATGGTGCAATTGTTGATGGTGCAAGAATTGATGGCGGAATAATTATGGAAAATGCCAAAGTCAAGTCTGGGGCTAAACTGCTTGAGTATACAGCTGTCAAAGAATGTGCAGTGGTGCTTGAAGATACTATTATTTCAAACGCCATAATTGGTGAGCACTCTGTTGTGGGCAGAAATACAATTATAAACTATTTGACATTGGAAAAAAATTCAGTGATCGGCAACAACTGTCAGATCAATGGTACTGAACAATTCCCTGTTCTTTTGCACGAGAGTGTAAATATTGGTGACAGAGTAAAAATTGCTGAAAAAGTTGTGATTGATGCAGGTTTAAGTGTTAAAGCTGATGAAATTATCCAAAATTCAATAAAGAGGCAGGGAAACAATGGCTAAATTGATAGTTGGACTTGGAAATATTGGTAAAGAGTATGAAAACACCAATCACAATATGGGTTTTATGGCAGTGGATTTGCTTGCTGAAAAATATAATGTTAAAGTCTCAAAAAATATGTGTAACAGCATGGTTGGAGAATTTAACAAAAATGGTGAAAAAATAATTTTAGCAAAACCAACAATATATATGAATGCAAGTGGCATAGCTGTAAAAAGCCTTATATCAAAATTTGGTATTGACATGTCCAAAGATATGATTATAATAAGTGATGACATTGATTTGGACACAGGCAAAGTGCGCTTGCGATCTTCTGGAAGTGCTGGCACACACAATGGCCTTAAAAGTGTTATAAAAGAAATCCAATCAACCGATTTTATAAGGCTTCGCGTTGGGGTTGGCAAGCCGCCAGAGTATATGTCACTTGTTGACTTTGTGACCGCTAAATTTACTGATAAAGAGGGCATACAAAGTGGGCTCAACAAGGCGGCGGAAGCACTTGACATGTTTATTTGTGGCAGCACGCTTGATCAAATCATGCAAAAAGTAAATTAAAATGAAAGACTTTTTTGATATCTGCAATTTAAGTTCTAAAATAAGGGACTTTTATAAAGGGGTAGGGGCCGGAAAAAACGGCTCTATTTTTGGTGCGTGTCAATCTTTTAAAATTGTATTTTCTGCAGGATTTTCAAATAAAATTCTTTATATAACTTCTGACTTCACCGTGGCAAACAGATGCTATGAGATGTTTAACAATATAATTGGTGATCGTGTTGGAATTATAAAACCTGTTTCTGATAACCTTATTTATTCCAAAAATAAGAGTATTGATACTCTTATGGAGAACTCTTTGACACTGGGTAAATTGGCGGACGATAAGTATGATGTGCTTGTTCTGCCAGTTTCTGCTGCCCTGTCTTATTATCCAAACAAAAAAGTATTAAAAGAAAACACTTTTTCAGTCAAAGTGTCAAACTCTGTTGAGCCTTTTACACTTGCAGAAAAATTGCTTTCAGCGGGCTATAAAAAAGTGGATCTTGTGGCGTCACCTGGGCAGTATTCATTGAGGTCAGATATTCTTGATGTGTTCCCTATTGGTGAAGATATCGCTTATAGGTTGGATTTTTTTGATCGTGAAATCGAGGATATCTCACAGCTTGATCCACAGTCTATGAAAAAAGGCAAAAAGGTAAAAAATCTGACATTTTATCCTTGTAAAAATGTCTTTTTGAATGATGGTGAAAAGCAGCAAATTTTAAACTATTTAAAAGAAGCTGCAGACAGGAAATATGAGGACGGCACAACCAAGGAAGAATATTTAAAAGTTATCAATGATTTAATGTTCAAATTAAATAGCGATGATGATGGATATAACCTTGACTATCTTATGCCACTTGTAAAAAATAAAGCAAGTATTTTTGACTTTTTTGATGACCAAATAACAATCATTGATGAGTGCAAAATGGTCTTTGATCAAGGCATATCATTCAGTAAGGAAATGTCAGCAAGAGTAAAGGATCTTTGGGGACGTGGCACTTGTCTTTCAAATATTGAAAATTTTATTGATTTTGCTGACTTTGTGAAGCAGATGAATTCTGGTAAAGCAGTAGTTTTCCAGAAACTTACAAACACCAACAAATTTTTCCAGCCACAGATAATTTTGGAAGAAAAAGCACTGCCAGTTTCACGATATACTCATAATTTGAAAGACCTTGCAAAAGATCTGAAAAAGTATGATTTTGAAGGATACAGAAATATCATTTTTGCAGGTAACAAAGATGATGCAACACACATAAAAAGGACACTGCAAGAGTTCGGTATTGAGTATGAAATTGGATCTCCCGATAATATTTCACAGGCTGATGATGTCATCATACCTAAAGAACTTTTGAGTGGATTTGTTTTGCCAGAAAAGAAAATACTTGTGCTTGGTACATATGATATTTTGCCAAGAAAACAAGCGGAAAGTAAGCTTAAAATTCAAAGGCGTAATGTCTTTTCTGTTCCAAAAGTTGGCGACTATGTTGTCCATAATTTTCATGGTATTGGTGTTTGCGAAGGTGTCACGAAATTATCTGGGAATTTTGGCACAAAAGACTATGTTGTGGTAAGATATGCGGGTGGGGACAAGCTTTATGTTCCAATTGACCAAATGGATATGCTTGATAAGTTTTCAGGTGCAGAAACTCCGAAAAAATTAAGCAAAATAGGTGGTGCAGACTTTGCCAAGGTGAAAGAAAAAGTCAAAACTTCTGTTAAGAAATTGGCTTTTGATTTATTGGAACTTTACGCTGAAAGAGAGAAAAAAACTGGGTTTGTTTATAGCCAAGATAACGAGCTTCAAACAGAGTTTGAAAACAGTTTTCCTTACACTGAAACTGAAGATCAACTTGTAAGTATAAGCGAGATTAAAGGTGACATGGAAAAAGGTAAAGTGATGGACAGATTGCTTTGTGGAGATGTAGGTTTTGGAAAAACTGAAGTAGCCCTTCGTGCAGCCTTTAAAGCTGTGCTTAATGGCAAACAAGTGGCGTTCATGGCACCAACTACAATCTTGAGCGAACAGCACTTTAACACAACTAAAATTCGTATGGAAAATTTTGGTGTGAAAATTGAAGTGCTCAACCGTTTTAAAACGCCAAAACAAGTAAGTGAAATCATAAGAAGATTGGCAGATGGAGATATTGATATAATTTGCGGAACTCACAGGCTTTTAAGCAAAGATGTCAATTTCAAAGATCTTGGACTGATAATCTTGGACGAAGAACAAAAATTTGGTGTGGAAAATAAAGAAAAGATTAAACACAAATATCCAAATGTTGATGTTTTAACTTTAAGTGCAACGCCAATTCCAAGGACTTTGCATATGTCGCTTTCAGGCATACGTGATGTGTCTATAATATCAACTCCTCCAAGCGAAAGATTGCCGGTTGCGACTTTTGTAACAGAGCAGACTGACGAACTGATACGTGATGCAATAAAAAAAGAAATGAACCGTGGTGGACAAACTTTTGTGCTGTTTAACTCGGTGGAACACATTTATGCGTTTGCAGACAAAATAAGAAAACTTGTGCCGGACGCAAGAATTTTGGTGGGGCATGGGCAAATGCCTGGCAAACAGCTTGAGGATATTGTCTATCAGTTCTATCATGGTATGGCAGATGTTTTGATTTGCACAACAATCATTGAAAATGGTATAGACATTGAAAATGCAAATACTCTTATTGTGATTGACAGTGACAGATTTGGTTTGTCACAGCTTTATCAACTTCGTGGGCGTGTCGGCCGTGGGAATAAGATGGCATATGCCTATTTGACATATAACCCTGGGAAAGTGCTGACGGAAGAGGCATATAAGCGCCTTGATGCAATTTCTGAATTTACCGAATTTGGCAGCGGATTTAAGCTTGCTATGCGCGATTTGGAGATAAGGGGAAGTGGTAATGTGCTGGGTGCAGAGCAACATGGTCACATGCAAAAAGTTGGGTATGAACTTTACTCAAAGTTGCTTGCCCAGGCTGTTCAGGAACTTAAGGGTGAGAAAGTTGAGGAGAAACAAGATGTTCTTGTTAAAATTTCACTTGATGCTTTTATCCCAGAGGTTTATATGACCAAAAGCGAGGACAGAATGGTTGCATATAAGACAATTGCAAGCATACAGACGGTTTCAGAGCGTGAAAAAGTTATAAAAGAGTTTGAAGATGCTTTTGGGAAAATTCCAATGCCAACACTCAACCTTATTGACATTGCACTTGTCAAGGCAAAAGCGGGCAGACTTGGTGCAAAAGAAGTTGTCAGCACTGCCACAAATTTGGAAATTATTTTTGATGACAAGGACAAAATTATTGGTAACACTGCTATTGGTGAGTTGATTTATAAATTCAGAGCAAAGTGCAGTCTGGATTTCTCATCTGCACCAAAGATATGTTTTAAAATTGGCAAAACTGCAGAAGAAAATTTTGAATTTTTAAAGGAATTTTTGGCTGGAGTATAAAAATCTGAAAAAACAATTGATTTTTGGCCATTATTGTTTTATACTATAAAAGTTATTATGTAAGAATATATCCCGCTTGCGGATATTCAAATATTGGAGGGCTTTATTTTGAAAAACTTTAAAACTAAAATTTTTGCGATTATACTTTGCATATGTATGTGTCTTTCTGTGCTGACAGGTTGTTCTTTATGGGTTAAAAATTCACAAGTTGATAACGAAAAAATTGCTCTTAAAATAGGTGACACTGTCATTACTAAAGAGGAACTTATTGAGGACTATAACAGATTTTATCAACAGAACTCAACATATTTTATGTACTATGACGAAGAAACTATCATGGATATTTTTTATAACAGCGTAGTTACAAATAAAATTGTTTTGCTTGAAGCTGAAAAATTGGTTGATGATGGCACACTTGTTATAACTGACAGTGATATTCAAGATATTTGGGACAAAGTCTTTGATTATGTTTACAGCCAAATTGACTCTAACGAAAAATCTATTCTTTCTCTTGATGGTGTTGAAGAGGCTGATTATCCTGCAAGACTTCAAGAAGAAAAAGACGATTCAACGGAAAAAGCCTATAAGTATGAAGCTTATGAATTTGAGCCTGTTACAGTTAAAACTGCAGAAGGTACAAGCTTCAATCCAGATGACTTTAAGATTGGTGATCAAATAACAAAACTGAAACAATACATTCTTAAGTATGATGCTTCAACTACTGACGAGAAAGATATGCAAAATATTCCAGCTGAAGAACTTGCAATAAGAAATCAAGCTTACAGCATGTTTATTTCTGATCTTCAATTTAATGCCAAGGCAAACAAAAAAGATTCTGCTTCTGAAACAGTTTTGAAGGCAGAAGTTGAAAGAGTTTATAAACTTTATTTTGAAAGCATGCTCTATACAAAATATCAAGAGTATATCAATTCAACAAGTGCAGGGGTTGCAGACAAATATGAAAATCAATACTCTGATGCGATCATTGCAGAAAAGTACAAAAAGTTACTGAATGCTTCAAAAGAAAGCAACAGCGTAGAGTCATCTTATATAGAGCTTGTGACTTCAACCTCAACTGACACATTGCTTTTATATCACAATGAAGATATTGGCGATCTTTATTTCTCTGTACAACATATACTTGTTAAGTTTGATGATGATACACTTGACACACTTAAGGCAACTGCAGGTTATGATGTGACGAAAGATGCAATCTTCCGTAACTATTACGAGCAGGTAAGGGCTTCAATTGCAACTGATGACTTTGTTAAGACAATGCAAACATCTTATCGTGGTGAAGATGGTTATACAGTGAAAGAAGATGATGGTACTGGCAAAATGGTTGACAAGAAAATTGCTATTGGTGATGCAGACACTGCAGGAACAATACTTGGAGAGTATGCTGCAGAGCTTGATAACAGACTTACAGCTTTCCATGCAACTGACGAGTATGCTGCAATGACTGAAGCACAGAAAACTTATGCAGAACAAAGAATAAAAACAATTTTGTTCCAGGAATTTTCTTGGAAATACAGTGAAGATACTGGTTCACTTGTTGGCGATAAAGTGTCTGGAGTTATGGGATTTGGCATCAATAACAAAGCCAATGAAAATGGCTCTTTAGTAAAAGAGTTTGCAAATGGTGCAAGGGCTCTTTTGGCTGCAGCAGATAATGGGGACGGCTATGATATTGGTAAAAATATAAGTGCTGTTGTGTCTGACTATGGTGTGCATCTTATGATGCTTACAGGGGTTTATAACAAAGGTGAAGTTGTTTCAACAACAAAGCCGGGCGGAACTGTAAAAACTGATACTGAACTTGTTTCAGATTTAAAAAATACCTATATTTCAAATCTTACATCTCAAAGCCTTTATGAGTATGTTTATGACATGATTAAGAGTGAACTTGTTGGTGACAGTGGAACATACTTCACTGATCATAAAAATGCACTTGTAAAATCATATAAAGATGCAGATAAGATTAAATATGTCAACAAAATGACTAACACAGAACTTACAAACGCACTTTCAGGTAAATAAAACCTAATAAAAATAAGACCAGATTAAGATATCTGGTCTTATTTATTTTGTTTATATACAGTTATTTTGTGCTGCCGAGGCCGCCGTTGCGAATTCCTGTGGCACTGTCACTTTCTGTGATGCCAAATGGAAGGAAAACTCCTTGAACGAAACTTTTGCCTGCTGGAAGTGAAAGCTCTTTATTTGAATTGCGAAGGTCATATAAAAGTTTTATCATGATGTGACCTTCATTGTCTGAATTGAAATAATCAGCGTCAATAAGTGCTGCGGTATTATACATTATCAGTCTTGATTTTGTGCCAAGACCACTCTTTGGCATGATTACAAGGGCGTAATCTTCACGCATGCGGGCACGGATACCACTTGGGATCATAATTTCATCACCAACGCCAAGGTTGATTTCAAATGGTAAATAAAAGTCGTAACCAGCCGAAGCTGTTGTTGCCCTTGATGGCAACTTTATGTTGTCATAAATCTCTTTGATTTTTTCTTCTGGTAGGCTATTTTGTGGGAATGTGTTTTCAAAATCCGCTTTATACCTCTCAAATGATACTTTATAAAATTCTGCTACTCGGTTGTTCATATATTTTCCTCCTGTTTGTGATTTTACTATTACACATTTTTTTTACTTTTGCAAATGTTTTTTTAAAATAGTAAATTTTTGTTGTGACTTACAAAATTTGCTATCTTGACAACATCACTTGCGCGTGATAAAATATGCCTATGTTTGATTTAACATGTGTTTAGATCATTATTAAAATCTTATTTTTAGGGAAATAGTTATGAAAGTTATATTATGCTATAAAGAATTTGAGCTGGGTGCACTTACGCAAGAAAATGGTAAGTATGTTTTTGAATCGCTTACTGGTAAGGCACTTGCTATGCAAAAATATATTATTCCTCGCGCTTGCAAATTGCTTCAGGGTGCAAAGCAAGAATCAGAGAAATTGTTTGGAGAGTATGCTTATTTTTTAAATCTCTTAAAAAACAGCTATATCAAGAGTGAGGCAAACATCATTGATGGAGAGTCAGACTTTGAAAAGTTGGTTAAGATTGCAAGACTTAATCTTGACAGAGGATCCTTCTATTTAAAGTGTAGATAATAGTTTTTGCGTTTTTTGTGTAAAATGTAGTAAAAAGAGAGTAAAAATGATTAAAATACTCATATTTAGGACTAAAACTTTGTGTTTTAGTCTTTTTTAATAGACATTGACATGATTTTGCGGTAAAATAGCATCATAAGAGGAAGAAAAATGAATTTTAAAGAAAGTATATTAAAAGTTTTTGAAAGTGGGCAAAAGTACTTTGATTTTGACGAGATTGCCAAGGCACTTGGTCTTTCACGTGGCTTTGACAGGCAGGCACTGGCAACAGCCTTAAGCGAAATGGTGAAATCTGATCAAATAGTTTTTACAAAGCGCAATAAATATAC
>CAKJZE010000051.1 GCA_918285425.1 Clostridiales bacterium | reverse complement strand
AATATGGTATTTTGCAGTAAAAATTCAATTTATTTTTATTTTTTTCATTTTAAATAAGATTATTAATTGATGGTTCAAAATTATTGTCAGCAATATTATTATTTATAATATTGTTTTCTGTAGTGTTAATTTGGTTAAATTCATCTTGTGGATTATCTGTTATTACTTCTTGATCTGTATTTTTATTTTCGCAATTTTCACATTGATTATCATGTGAATTTTCACAATTATCGCAAAGTGTTTCAGATTTATCTTTGCAATCTTCACAAATAGCATTTTGGTTTTCTTCATAATCTTCACATATAATATCGCTGTTATTTTTGCAATCTTCACAAGTGTTGTCATCATCATTGTTTAAACAGTTTTCACAAGTTTTGTCTCTATTATCTTTGCAATCTTCGCATGTATCTTTATTTTCATCATATTGTGCTTGTTTTTGCAAGTTTTGTGCAATATTGTTGTTATTGGTAAAGTTTTGTGAATAAAAATCATTTATGAAAGCACTTGGAGTGACAGCTTTGGTTTTAAGTATCTCATATATTGCATCAATAGCAAGTGCTGCACTGTCAAGTTTTGTAAATCGAGTTTCTATTGCTTCGTTTGTTCTTATAAGATAGGCATTGACAAGTGGAGAATTGTGTTTTTCAGACAGAAGATCATTTGCTTGTGCAAGTTGATTCTCAATAATACCTTTATTAGCATTTAAATATGAAGTGCTTTCTTTTATTATGTTCATATAAGCGTTAATTGCATTGGTATCTTCTTGTGTAAGCTGAATGTTATTATTGTAAAGGTCATTTATTAGCATAAGTATATTTGATCTTTTCTTTATCAGTTGATTAATTTTTGATTGCACTTCCCTTGAAGAATCTGCAAGAAAATCAGTTGAATAGGTGACTGTTTGCAGTTGTTTTATTGTGTTGTTTGCATTTTGTATATAATTTGCTTTGATATTATTGTTTATTATTTGATTTTTTTGCAAGTTTTTTTGCACAGCATTGCGTTTTATGACTGGTAAGTTATATCTGAAATTATTGTTTATACTTCTTACTGGCTTTGGGCTGTAATATTTTTTTACATAGGTATTTTCGTTTATGTATGCATTGTTGTTTATTGGATAAGTATTGATATTGTTATTTTCTTGCACAGCAAAAGTTTTATCTGTGTTTAATTGAATATCATTATCAATATCTGCTGGTGAAGTTGAATTCATATTGTTTTCAAGTTCAGATAAAGAGCTTTCTTGCACCCAATCCATGCTGCATGCGGAATAGATAAGACTTGTAATGGTGTTGTCTATATTTTTTGCAAGTGTTTTGTTTTGGCTGTTGCACCCGGTAAAAAAGAACATGGTTGAAGTGATTAAAACTGCGCTGAATATACTTAAAAATTTTTTCATAATCGTTTATTTATCTCCTTTAAACTATTATGTGAAAGATGAAAAAAATTATGTAAATCTTAAAATTGTTTGAAAAATGAATAAAAATTATAGGTTATGATATCATTTTAATATATAATTTGCGTTTTTTATGTGGAGGGTTTATGAACAAATATGCAAGAAATGAAAGATATGTTGCCTATGTTGAAAATAAATCGCCAAAAGCTGGCTGGTTTGAATCTCTTTTTCATGCCTTCTTGATGGGGGCTGCAATATGTTGTTTGGGGCAGATGTTTTCGGACATAATAAGGTCATTTTATCCTATGATGGATTTACTCACTGTTGGCGCATGGATTAATATAATAGTGATTTCTCTTACCATTATTATGACAGCGCTTGGTGTTTTTGACAGACTGGCGAAGTATGGTGGTGCAGGCACATTTATTCCAATTTCTGGATTTGCAAACTCCATTGCCTCTTGTGCAATAGAATATAAAAAGGAAGGTTTGGTCTTTGGTATTGGCTCAAAAATGTTTTTTGTTGCGGGACCTGTGCTTGTCAATGGCGTGGCATACTCACTTGTTGTTGGGATTGTTTATTACATAATAAGTTTATTTTAGGAGTTTTTGATGATTAAATTGGGGAAACAAACATATCAACTTGAAAAAGATATTTCAGTTGTTACTGGGCTCAGCCTTGTTGGACAAAAAGAAGGTGATGGTCCACTTAAAAGGTATTTTGATTTCGTGGAAAAAGATGATAAGATGGGGGAAAAGACTTTTGAAAAAGGTGAAAGGCATATGTTTGTAAAGGCTATTTCGTCTGCAATAAAAAAGTCGGGCTTTTCAAATGAACAGATTGACCTATATGTTGGTGGAGATCTTATGAACCAGTTAGTAAGTTCAAATTATACGGCAGAAGAATTGGAAATCCCATTTCTCGGGCTTTATAACGCCTGTGCAACAATGACTGAAAGCCTTATTATTGGAAGCACTTTTTTGGAAACTGGTGGGCTTAACAATGTGATTTGTGCAACTGGCAGTCACTTTTCAACGGCTGAAAGGCAGTATCGTTATCCTTTGGAGTTTGGTAATCAAAGGCAGTCCTATGCACAGTGGACTGTGACTGGCGTGGGTGCAAGTGTTTTATCGTCTGTAAAGAAATCAAAAGTTAAAATAAGAAAATTTACTGTTGGCAAGGTGACAGATTTTGGCATTTGCGACATAGCAAACATGGGGGCAGCTATGGCTCCGGCGGCTATGGAAACTCTTAATGCTTTTTTCAAAGACACAAATACAACGCAAAAAGACTATGACTTGATTGCCACTGGCGACCTTGGCAAGCTTGGTTCAGATATTTTTAAGGACCTTATGCAAGAGAAAGGTTATGATCTTGAAACAAACTATATTGATTGTGGACACATGATCTATAACATAGATCAAGATACTTTGCAAGGTGGCAGTGGTGCGGGTTGCAGCGCGGTTGTCTTAAACAGTTATATTTTAAACAAACTAAACACTGGTGAATTTAAAAATGTTTTGCTTATATCAACTGGTGCGCTTATGAGCACGACAGTAAATCAGCAAGGTGACAGCATACCATGTATTGCTCATCTTGTGCTTTTGGAGGTTGAATAGATGTTAAGTGCGCTTTTGATGTATCTTAAAGTTATTTTTGTTGGTGGAAGTATTTGTATGATAGCTCAACTGATAGTTATTCGCACAAAAATTACGCCAGCGAGAATTTTAGTTATTTTTCTTATGGTTGGAGCAATTTTAGGAGGCTTTGGTCTTTATAATTATGTTGTTGAGTGGGCAGGTGCAGGTGCGACCATACCAATACTTGGCTTTGGCAATTCACTTGCAAATGGGGCTATAACTGCTGCGAAAACAGATGGACTTTTTGGTGCACTCAGCGGTGGGCTTATTGCTGCCAGTGCTGGAATTGCAGTGTCAATTGGACTAAGCTATTTGATATCCTTTTTTGTTAATTCAAAAACTAAAAAAGATTAATGATAAAATCATAAATAATTTGCATATATTTTAATATGCGAACTTTTGGTAAGGTGAGAATAAAAACTTATAATTTAAATAAAAAACGCAAAATTTTGGTATTTTTTGCATGTTTAATGACTATAATTGCGTTTTTTATTTTGTATATTAAATTTCTTGTTACTCCACTTATGGTTGATACAAGTACTTATCAAATAAAACTTTATGCAACAAAATCCATGAACTATGCAATTACTGAAACAATGAACCAGAATATAAACTATGATGACCTTGTCAACATTGTTACTGACAGCTCGGGCAAAATTGGCATGATCCAAGCAAATACTGTTAAGATCAACAATGTATCAATGATGATAGAACGCATAACTCTTGCACATCTTTTAGAGATTTCAAGAAATCCCATAAAGATACCTCTGGGGGCGTTTACTGGAATTTCAATTTTTTCAGGCATGGGGCCGCCAGTAATGATTGACATTTACCCATATGGTGATGTCACTTGCAAATTTCTTTCCCAATTTGTCAGTGCAGGTATCAACCAAACACAACACAAGATCTATGTGGGCATAGATGCGAAAGTAAATGTGGTATTGCCATTTAAAACTATTTCTGTTGATATGAGCAATGAAGTGTTAGTTTGCGAAAGTGTCATTATTGGTGAAATACCGGACACATACTTGAAAAGTAACACATTGACAGAGATGCTTAATCTTGTTCCGTAACAGGGCTAATGCTAAAAGTAATATGATTTTGTTGTGATTTGTGTGTTTATTCTTGACTTTTTGTTAAATTTTTATTAAGATTATCACCATGGAAAAGATATATTATTTAGACAATGCGGCAACAACTCAAATGTTTGATGAAGTGTTGGATAAAACAAAACAGTATTTGAATGTTGAATTTTACAATCCATCAGCTGTGTATTTGCCATCAGTTAATGTGAAAAGAGCGGTTGAGGGTGCAAGAAAAACTCTTTTAAAGTGCCTGGGCAGTGAAAATGGAAAGCTTGTTTTTACAGGCAGTGCAACTGAAGCAAACAATATGGTGGTTTTCTCACAGAATTTAAAAGCTGGTAAAAGATATTTGTTTGGTGAGGGTGAGCATCCTTCGGTTTACGAATGTGCCAAAGAGCTTGAAAAAAGAGGCGGCATTGTTCAATTTGTGCCACTTGCTTCAGATGGAAAAATAGACGAAGATAAATTTGCATCTTTGCTTGGTGATGATGTTGCATTTATTTCTGTGCAACATGTAAGTAATGAAACTGGCGCTGTCAATGATATTCAAAAGCTTGTAAGGCTTGCAAGAAAAGCAAATCCAAATGTAGTTTTCCACAGTGATGGTGTGCAGGCTTTCATGAAATTTCCACTGCATCTTCAAGCTATAGACGTTGACTTTTACACTATTTCCGCTCACAAAATTGGAGGGGCAAAAGGTGTTGGTGCGCTTTATATGAAAAAAGATGCAAAAATCAAACCATATCTTTTTGGTGGTGGACAGGAAAATGGCCTTCGCTCTGGAACTGAAAATGTATTTGGTATTATATCATTTGCACTTGCTGCACAAAAGATGCAAAACGATATGCAAGAAAATCAAAAGATTGTCAGTGAATACAGAAACTTGTTTATTAATGAACTGAATAAAAATGGTTTTAAATATATTATTCATGGCGAAGGTGTGCCTCACACAATGAATATAATGCTGAAGAGTGGTGTAAGGGGTGAAACTTTAGTTCACGCTCTTGAGTCAAGAGGTGTGTATATCTCAACCGGTTCAGCATGTTCGGCTACAAAGAATTACAACAGAACTCTTGAAAGTATGGGGATAAGTAAAGATGAAATATTAAGTTCGGTGAGAATTTCATTTAGTGCTTATCAAACTTTTGATGCTGCAGAAGTGGTCAAAATAATTAAAGAAGAAATAGAAAAACTTGAGGGAAAAAGATGATGGAAAAAGTTATACTTTTAAGATATGGTGAGATATTTTTAAAGGGTAAAAATCGCATTTTCTTTGAAAATACATTGGAAAACAATATAAAAAATGCTCTTATTTCAATAAAAAATGCAAATGTTACAAAAATCTCTGGCAGATTTGTTGTGTCTGGATTCGATGAATTTGATGAAGATTTGGTGATCGCAAAACTGAAAAAAGTTGCAGGTATTTATTCATTTTCACCTGCAGTGGTGATGGATACTGATATGGAAAAAATAATCAGTAATTCAATAGAGCTTTTAAGCGAGGCAGATGGCACATTTAAAGTTGTCACAAACAGGGCTGATAAAAGTTTTCCACTCAATTCCATGGAAATCAGCAGGCTGGTTGGTGGACGTGTGCTTTCCGCAAATCGTAATTTAAAGGTTGATATTCACAATCCACAGCATATACTGAACATTGATGTAAGGGAACGAAAAAAAACATATATGTTCAGTAAAACCATAAAAGGTGTGGGTGGCATGCCGGTTGGCTGCTCTGGGAAAGGACTATTGTTGCTTTCAGGTGGCATCGACAGCCCAGTTGCAGGTTTTATGATGGCAAAACGTGGAACAAAATTATACGCTTTGCACTTTCACAGCTTTCCATATACAAGCGAACTTGCAAGGTTGAAAGTGGAAGAGTTGGCTGCAAAAATTGCCGAGTACAATGCTGGTGAACTTAATGTCTTTATGTGCAGTATGACAAAGTTTCAAGAGCAGATAAACAGGAATTGCAATCCTATTTATAATATTACTCTGCTTCGCCGAGCTATGTTTACGGTTGCCGAAAGATTGTGTAAAGAGAAAGGGTTTAATATGATCATCTCTGGCGAAAATCTTGGCCAGGTTGCCAGTCAAACTATTGAAAGCATGACGGTGGTTTCAAATGTTGTGAAAGATGTGCAAATCATGCGTCCACTTATTGCGTTCGATAAACAAGAGACTATTGATATTGCAAGGAATATAGATACCTATGATATTTCAATACGTCCATATGAAGATTGTTGTACAATCTTTGTGCCAGATAATCCGGTAACTCGTCCAAGACTTCACAAAGTTTTGGCTGAAGAAAAAAGACTTAATTTTGACCAGCTGATCGAAGAAGCTTATAACAACATTGAGATGGTGACAATAAAAGCAGAATAAAATAGGCAAGCATGAGGTGCTTGCCTATTTTTTGCTATTTAATCTTTGTTTTCATTTTTATATTTTTCAATCCAATATTCATATCTTTGACTGACTTTTTCTGCAACTTTTGGCCAAGTTATGTAAAGGTCATCATGGGCTTTCTTTCCAACTGCTGCAAGCTTTTTCTTGTCTTTTGAAATCTCTATAATTTTCTGTGCAAAATCTTCTGCAGATTTTTTGCTTAAAAATCCGTTGACTCCATCTGTGATTGCAGAGGCGGGTGCACTGTTTTCAAGAAGCAGAGAAGGTGTGTCAAATGTTGCTGCTTCAATTTTTACAAGTCCGTCAGTATCATAGTCTGATGGGAATAAGAAAAGGTCGCTTCGGGCATATAATTTTGCAAGCTCGGTTCTGTCTTTAATCATACCGGTAAGCATGATTTCTTTGTTAAGGTCAAGTGCTTTAATTTGCTTTTTAAGGTTTTCTTCTGCAGGGCCGCCACCAACAAAAAACATTTTAAAATTAATTCCGTTTTGCTTAACTATTTTTAGTGCATCAACTATTAAATCCATATTTTTAAGAGCAACAAATCTGCCAACAAACAAAAATACCAACTGGTCGGGATCAATATTATATTTTGCGTCTATTAATTTTTTTTCAGTATCAATATCATCAAAAGGCACAAATTCAGTTGCATTTGGTATTATATATGTGTCACCTTTATAGCCATAGCCTTCAAGGATTTTTGCAACAAAGTCAGACATTGTCCAAACTTCATTGGTTTTATTATATACTTTGACTATGTTGTCTGTTAAAATTTTTGTAAGCAGTTTGCTTTTTGTATGTTTATAAAAATCTCTTTTATATTGACTGTGAAGGGTCATGACAAAAGGTATATGTTTCTTTTTGGAAATTCTTGCAGCCAAAGCACCCATAGCAAATGGACTGTGGGCATGTACAATATCAATTTTTATAAGTTTTAAAACTTTATTTAAAAAAGCATCACCACGAGGCATAGGTGCGTCATAGCCAAGGAATTTGAAGTAAAAACTGTTGCTGCCGACAACCAAATAGTCTTGTTTTGCAACAATTCCCTTGTGTTTTGGTGCAAAAACAACAATGTTATATTTATCTTTTAAAAGCGTTGCATAGCTGTCAAGCACTTTTATAACTCCGTCAATAATAGGGTAAAATGTATCACAAAAATAGGCAATTGTCTTTTTGCCATTGTTGTTATATTCATCAATCGTTTTTAAAATGTATTCTTTATATTCTTTGTCTTGTTTGACAAGTTCTTTTTGACTCATTTTAGTCTCCTTTGATTTGTTTGACAATTATAACATAAATTTAGTCTGCAAGGCAAATGAAAGTGCATTTTATTTTTAAAATGGTTGCAACAATATCGGTGTTTTGTTATAATGGTAGCGAGGTGTAATATGAGAATTATTTATGTTCATCATGCACAACGTGATGCGTCTGACGGATTAAATCAAGACAATGACATAACAGAGCTTGGTTTTCGTGATGCAAAACTTCAAGCTGAGATGTTGGCTTCAGTAACCAAACGGAATTACAAGGCAATTTATACATCACCATTTTATCGTTGTAAAAAGACTGCACAAATTCTAAATGAAAAACTTAATCTGCCAATCTTTGAAGATGAACGTCTTAATGAATTCCAAAGAAAAACAAAAGATGAAACATGGGTTGATGTGCAAGCAAGAATAACTGATTGCCTGAAAGATATAGTTGACAAATATGACGAGACTGATTGTGTTATTTGTGTGACAAGTGGTGTTAATGTTGCAGGATTTATAAATGTGGCATATAAGCTTAAGCCAAGTGCAAACGCACCATTTATTGGGATTTCAAGTTGCAGCCCTCTTGGATTTACAATTGATAAAAGTTGTTTTTAACACTTGTAAGAGAAAAACATAAGTGTTATAATGAAGATGAGGAATGAATAATGAAATTTGTTGTGAAAGATTATTTACTTGAAAAAATAGAGTATGTTTTTGAAAAACTTGGGTTTGACAAAAATGACGCGGGAGTAAGTTACAGTGGCAGACCAGAGGTCTGTGATTTTCAATGTAACAGTGCTTTTGGTTTGGCAAAAAAACTTGGGAAAAATCCAATGGAGCTTGCAAATCAAATCGCTGAAGAACTGAAAAAAGATTTATTAAATGAATTTGACATTTCGGTTTTACCACCAGCATTTATTAATTTTAAAATGACTGATAAGATGTTGTCAAAAATCGCAAATATGGCGATTGATAACCAGAAAAACCTTATCAAAATGCCAGAAAAGGCACTAAAAATCGTTTTTGACTATGGCGGAGCAAATGTTGCAAAAGAGCTTCATGTTGGACATCTTCGTTCGCCAATTATTGGTGAGGCACTTTGCAGGCTTAACCGTCTTATGGGTAACAATGTCATTTCTGATGTGCACCTTGGCGACTGGGGGCTTCAAATGGGGCTTACCATTGCGCAACTTGAAGATGATGGCTATATTGATGGCTACTTTGGTAAGGGCAAGAATAAAGAGATTACCCTTGACACACTTAATGAAGAGTACCCAAAAGCAAGTGCAAGAAAGAAAACTGATGAAGCTTTCCATAAAAAAGCAGAGGATTACACTTTAAAAGTTCAGCGCAAAGTTGAACCATATTATTCGATATATCAAGACATACGTGAATTGTCTGTGAAAAGAATTGCAGCGAACTATGAAACGCTTGGTTGCCATTTTGATTTGTGGTATGGTGAAAGCACTGCCGATCCTTATATTGACAGAGCAATTCAGATTTTCAAGGATAAAAATATTGCAAGAATTAGTGACGGGGCACTTGTGGTTGATGTTGCTGTTGAGGGCGAAAATATTCCAATAGAAAAGAAAACTGATGATGAACCTCAGCGCTATAAAAACCCAATGCCTCCAGCTATACTTAAAAAACATAATGATGCAGACGGCTATGCAACAACAGATATTGCAACAATACTTATGAGAAATGAAATTGACAAGCCAGACAGAATTGTCTACGTTGTTGACTTCAGACAGATGATGCACTTTACTCAAGTGTTCAGGGCTTCAAAACTTGCTGGCATTTCACCAGCAGGTCAAGAGCTTGTGCATGTTTCCTATGGCACAATGAACGGTAAAGATGGAAAAGCATTTAAGACAAGATCGGGTGAAACCATCAAACTTGAAGACATAATCAATCTTATCACAAGCAAGGCCGAAGAAAAACTTGCAGCAAATGGAATAGTGGGCAATAAAGAGCTTGCACTTCAAATTGGTGTTGGTGCGATGAAGTATGGCGATCTTTCCAATATTGCTTCAAAAGATTATGTGTTTGATATTGACAGGTTCAGCTCTTTCGAGGGGAAGACGGGCCCATATATTCAATATACCGCCGCCCGTATCAATTCGCTTTTGGAAAAGGCAGGCATGAAAGGTGGAGATATTGTTATTGACAGTCCAGAAACCAGAAATATTATCATCAATCTTATAAAACTCCTTGACAGCTATTATGTTGCGTATCAAGAAAACAGCCTTAATGCACTTTGCCTTGCAGTTTATAATTTGGCAAGCAGTTTCTCACTTTTCTATAACAATATAAGAATTTTGACCGAGCAAGATGAAAACAAAAAGAAAAGCTATTTAAGCTTGTGTGCTTTAGTAAAAGATGCAATAACATTGGCGCTTGACACTCTTGGCATTGAAACACCAACGCGTATGTAACGGAACAAAAATGAAAGAAAAATTAAATCAAAACAAATCTAAATTATTACTTCACAGTTGTTGTGGGCCATGCTCCTCAACTGTGATTTTGCGACTGAAAGAAAACTATGATTTGACTGTTCTTTACTATAATCCAAATATTTATCCTGAAGAAGAATACTTGCACAGAAAAAGTGTTCAACTTGATCTTATTGATAAGATCAATAAAGAATATGGCGAAAATGTGAAAGTGCTTGACGTGGAATATGACCCAGAAAATTATGAAAAGTTTGTTTGTGGTCTTGAAAATGAAAGAGAGGGTGGGGCAAGGTGTGAAAAGTGTTTCCAGCTTCGTCTTTCAAAAACTGCACGTCTTGCAAAAGAAAACGGATTTGACATTTTTGCAACAACACTGACAGTCAGTCCACACAAAAATGCACCACTTATAAATAGTATTGGCGAAAAAATCGCAAAAGAAGTTGGCGTTGATTATTTGGTATCTGATTTTAAAAAACAAGATGGTTATAAAACAAGCATAGAGTTTTCAAAAAAATACAGCCTTTACAGGCAAAACTATTGCGGGTGTAAGTATTCCATGTGGTTTCTGAAAAGACCAGAATAATTTAACTTGCAAAAAATATTTAAAAGGAGTGATTGATATGATTGAACTTCAACACGTGACCAAATCGTTTGGCGACAAGACTGTTCTTGAAGATATCAGTCTTTCCGTTTATGATGGCGAAAAAATTGGTATTATTGGTGACAATGGGCAGGGTAAAACCACACTTGTCAAAATAATTGTAGGCCAGCTTCAACCCGATGCCGGTGCCGTTAAAACATCGGATATTATCGGATATTTGCCACAGTCTGCGGATATAAATTTCGAACAGCTTGTCTATTCTTTGGAAAATGCCGGATTTGCAAGCAATTTTTATAAATTTGCAAATATTTTAAGAATAAAGAAAAATATTTTTACCGAAAATAATTTTGAAACCTTAAGCGGTGGGGAAAAGACAAAAATTGCCCTTGCTTTTGCGTTTGCATCAAATCCGTCTGTGATCGTCTTGGACGAGCCTACGAATCACATTGATGCATCAGCAAGGAATGATGTCATTGAAGCAATCAAGTCTTTTGACGGAACAGTTATTACTGTTTCGCACGATATTGAATTTTTAAATGCAGTGGTGACAAAAATAATCAAAGTCAAAGACGGAAAAATAAAAGAATATTATGGCAATTATGATGATTATGCCGTGCAAAATGAAAATGAAAAACTGAACAATCAGCGTGAATATGACGCACAAAACAAACGCATTGAGAAACTGAAAAGTGACATAGCAAGATATAAACAGTGGGCACAAAGTGCAGATAGGGATATACGCAAACAAGGCGGAAATTCCTCTGATGCGAAGCTTATGATTGTCAGGGAACAGGCAAAACGTGGGGCAACAAAACTTTCAAATGCAGTGAAAAGAAAGGAAAGTGCGCTTGAAAAAGAACTTGAAAACCGTGTGCAAAGGCCGGAAGATGATATTGTGATTAAGTATCGTTTGACAAAGGAGGATTTAGAGTCAAAAACTGCATTTAGCATGCAAAATGTCAGCAAATCCTTTGGTGAAAATGTTTTGTTTAGTGATGTAAATTTAGTTGTGAAAAGTGGAACTAAAGTTGCACTTATTGGTGACAATGGCTGCGGAAAGACCACATTTATCAAACTTCTGACAGGGGAGGAGCAAGCGACATCAGGAATAGTCAGGACAACACCAAGTCTTAAAATTGGGCTGATGAGTCAAGATGTTTATGACTTGCCAGGTGAAATGACAATTTTTGAAATGGCGCAGGATTATGATAAATTCTATAAACCAATATTTTTAAGCAACCTTGTTAATATGAATATTGATAAATCAAGATTTGATACAAAAATTAAGAATTTAAGCTCTGGTGAACAAATGAGAATAAAACTCAGCGAACTTATTTTAAGTGATGCAAATATGCTTATTTTGGACGAGCCAACCAATCATCTTGACATAGCAAATAAAGAGTTTTTAAAAAAAGTTCTTGCTGGTTATCAAGGCACAATGATTATTGTAAGTCATGATAAACACTTTTTAAATGGTATTGCAGATGTGACTTTGAAATTTAATGACGGAATCATAAAACAAGAAGAAATATTATAGTTTCAAATAAAATAGAGGTATAAACCTCTATTTTTTCTTGCTGTTTTTTATTACATTGACCATAATCTCAACAGCTTCTTCAACTGATGTGTTGGTTGTGTCAATGACTATGGCGTCAGCCGCTTTGATAAGTGGGGAAATATCCCTGTGTTCATCTTCTTTGTCGCGTTTATCAAGGGCTGTTTGCACTTCACCAAGTGTTATGTTTGGATTTGTCATCTGATATTCATGCATGCGCCTTTTTGAACGCTCCTCAAGGCTGGCATCAACAAAAAATTTAAAGTCGGCGTTTGGGAACACCACAGTGCCAATGTCGCGTCCCTCAACAATTATGTCTTTGCTTGCTTTGGCAGCTCCTCGTTGAATTTTTCTTACGAACTCTCTTACAAACGGTTTGCAGGAAATCAGTGGGGTGGTGTTTGATACAACTGGAGATCCAAGATCCTCTTTGTTGCACTTTTTACCATCAAGATAAATCATTGTGTCGTTGTCAGCATAAACAGATTTAAGATTAGTGTTTTTAAGCATGTATTTAAGTGCATCGTCATCAGAAATGTCAATTTTGTTATTTAAAACTTTTAAGGTTATCGCACGGTAGATCGATCCTGTTGTCAGCATTGGAATTTGAAGTACCTTACTTAGTTGCTTTGCTGTTGTTGATTTACCGCTTGATGCGGTGCCATCAATGGTTATTATCATAAAGCCTCCTTTTAAGTTATATTAGCATATTTTTTGAATATTGCAAAGCAATATATAAATTGTTTAAAATTTTTAATAAGAAAGAAATATTTTGCCAAATTTTATATGTTGTGATTAAAAATATTTGCCTGGGCATAAACTAGCCTTGAGAGGAAATTATGTACGAGATTACTGTAAGCACCTGCAAAAATAGAGTAAACGATATAGAGTTTTTGATGGCAAAAATTCGTCCGGAAATAAAGAGCCTTAAAGGTATTTTGACATATGCAGAAATTGACAGCAGGCCAAAACTTGCGTTTGCAGTTCCTGACGACAAAAAAGACTATTTTTTGTCACTTCTCTTTGACGGAATTAGTGATGTGATCATTAAAAGTTATAAGTATGAATATTTTGCAACTCATCTTAATTTACACCTAAACAACAAAGTAACAGAAATAGCATTTTTGAAGGCACTTGCCGTATTTGACAAGGCAACAGACAAACAAATAATAAAAAAGTATATTCCACTGTCAGGTGATATTTTGATTGACAGCCTTTATAACTTTCGACTTTGGGAGCTTGAAAAGCGTTGGGACGAAGTAATAAAGCTTGTGGAAGAAAACAAAGGATATTTGCTTCTTTCGGGATCATTTCTTGACCTTATGAAATTTTTGCTTTTATCCATAGAGCCAGAGATTGACGAGCTGCATTTATTTAAAGGTGAGGCTTGTATATATTGTCAAAACAAACAAGGGAAAGAACTTTTTAATTGTGCATATTTAGGGGAAGAAGAGGGAAAAATAATAACTATTATTTCAGAGATAATCACACTTGCTCCAGCAAAAATTATACTGCATTTTAAAGAAGACTGTAAGGAACTGAAAAATTATATTAAAAATTTGTTTGAACTTAAAGTCGAAGAAAAATAAATTTTATATGCATAAAATCATTGACAAATCAAAAATCCTGTCATATAATAATTACATATTTGTGAAGTTGAAGAACAAGTAGGAATAATTCCTGACTTAAGAGAGCAAGCCTCGTGGCTGAAAGGGTTTGCAGTTAAGGGTATTTTGAAACCACCTTCAAGTGTGCTTTGCAAATCACAACCTATTAAGTGGTGAGTATTCACAAGTAAGGTGGAACCGCGGAAAGATTATTTCGTCCTTACATTTGAAGTTTTTTTAAGCTTTCAAGTGTTGGGACTTTTTTATTACACAAAAACTTGAAAAAACGCAAAAATCACTAAAAACAAGTAAAAAAGGAGAAAAAACAATGAAAATTCAACTTAGAGATGAAGTAAGAGAATATGAAAAAGGTATTTCTGTTCTCGAGATTGCTGAAAGCATCTCAGAAGGTCTTGCTCGTGTTGCTGTTTGTGGAAAAGTCGATGGCGAACTTGTTGACCTTAACAAAAAACTTGAAAAGGACTGCAAGCTTGAGATCATCACAAACAAAGATGAAGATGCAAAGATGGTGATGCGTCACACAACTGCTCACGTTCTTGCACAGGCTGTAAAGACAATCTATCCAAATGCGAAATTATCTATTGGTCCTGCAACTGCAGATGGATTTTATTATGACTTCGAGTTTAAAACTCCAATCAATAACGATGATCTTTCAAAGATTGAAGCAGAGATGAAAAAGATTATCAAGGCTGATTATGCAGTAACAAGAAAAGTTGTAAGCAAGAAAGAAGCGCTTAAGTGGGCAAAAGATGAGGGGGAAAACTATAAAATCGAACTTGCAAATGCAATCCCTGATGATGAAGAAGTGACGATGTATACTCAAGGCGACTTCACTGATATTTGTCGTGGGCCACATCTTAAAAGCACAGGTCTTATAAAGGCATTCAAGCTCACAAAACTTGCAGGTGCGTATTGGCGTGGTGACGAGAAGAATAAAATGCTCACTCGTATCTATGGTGTTGTGTTTAATAAAGCAAGCGAAATGGAAGAGTACTTTAAGATGCTTGAAGAGGCTGAAAAGCGTGATCACCGTAAACTTGGAAAAGAGCTTGATCTTTTCTTTCTTTCAGACTTTGCACCAGGTATGCCATTTTTCATGCCAAAAGGTCAAATTGTTATCAATGAACTTATAAACTTCTGGAGGGAGGAACACTATAAGGCTGGTTATACAGAAATCACAACTCCAATTGCACTAAACCGCAAACTTTGGGAAAAGAGTGGACACTGGGATCACTATAAGAAAAATATGTATACTTTCAAAGTTGAAGGTGAAGACTTTGCAATAAAACCAATGAACTGTCCTGGTGGTATGCTTTATTATAAAGAAAGAATGCACAGCTATAAAGAATTCCCACTTCGTGTGGCTGAACTTGGAAAAGTGCATCGTCACGAGGCGTCTGGAACTCTTCATGGATTGTTCCGTGTTCGTTGCTTTACTCAAGATGATGCTCACATATTTATGACGGAAGATCAGATTGAAAGCGAAGTTGCAAACATTATCAGCCTTGTTGACAGAATGTACAGTGTGTTTGGCCTTGAATATCATCTTGAACTTTCAACCATGCCTGAAGACCATATTGGTGACATCAAGGATTGGGAGATTGCAGAAAATGGTCTTAAGAGAGCGCTTAATGCAATTGGTAAGGAATATGTTATCAATGAGGGCGATGGTGCATTCTATGGTCCAAAGATTGATATCCATATCAAAGACGCTATTGGCAGAACATGGCAGTGTGGAACAATCCAACTTGACATGCAACTTCCAAAGAGGTTCAACCTTGAATATGTTGCAGCTGACGGAACAAGAAAAGAGCCAATTATGCTTCACCGTGTAATTTTTGGTTCAATAGAGCGTTTCTTTGGTATTATCACAGAGAACTTTGCTGGTGCATTCCCACTTTGGCTTTGCCCAGTTCAGGCAATCGTAATGAATGTCAGTGATAAGAGTGCAGAGTATGCTGCAAAGATTGCTGCGCAACTTAAAGATGCTGGAATCAGAACTGAACTTGATGATCGTGCAGAGAAGATTGGTTATAAAATCAGAAGTGCACAACTTCAAAAGATTCCATATATGATTATTGTTGGTGAAAACGAATCAGCAAATGGCACAATTTCTATACGTAAACGTGGAAACATTGAAGAAAAAGATTTGAAACTTGAAAAACTTATTGCTGACATGAAAGAAGAAATTAAGAATAAGGTAAGATAGAATGTTAGAACTAAAAAACATAACATATAAAATTGTCGAACATGGGAAAGAGAAGGTCATATTAGACGACATCTCTTGTGTTTTTGATGACAAATGTTTGACGGCAATCACTGGCCATAATGGAAGTGGAAAGTCAACTCTGACCAAAATCATTATGGGTATTGTCAAACCAACAAGAGGAAAAATTTTCTTTGATGGAGAGGATATAACCAAACTTTCTGTGGACAAGCGTGCAAAACTTGGTATCAACTATGCATTTCAACAGCCTGTTACATTTAAGGGAATCACTGTGAAAGACCTTATTGACATTACAACAGGTGAAGAAAATTCCACTGATAAAGCATGTGAATATTTAAGTAAAGTTGGGCTTTGTGCAAGAAATTATCTTGACCGAGATTTTGATAAAACATTATCTGGTGGAGAGCAAAAACGTATTGAACTTGCGCTTGCCCTTGCAAAACCTGGTAAATGTTTCATCTTTGATGAACCAGAGGCAGGAATTGATCTTTGGAGTTTTGACAAGCTTAATAACATTTTTGATAACGAGAAGTGCTATATCGTTGTCAGCCACCAAGAAAGGCTCTTGAAAAAGGCAGATAAAATCTTGGTTATGGAAAATGGCAAAATTGCAAAGTATGGCGAAGCTAAAACAGTGCTTAAAAGTCTTGGAAGTGGATACTGTGAAAGACTTAAGGAGGGATTATGATAGAACTTGACAGCATAACAAGAAACCTCTTAAAGCAAATTGCAGGGCTTCATAAAATTCCTGACGGAGCAGTGTCTTTTAGGCGTAATGGAAAGGGTGAGATTATTCGCTCAACTGCGCACATAGAGATCAAGAAAAAAGAGGACAACCCAGGCATAAATATCTATGTTCATTCTTCTTGCCAGAACGAGGCTTGTCATATACCAGTTGTTGTCACAAACGAGGGACTTTTTGACCTTGTCTATAACGATTTTTACATTGAAGAGGGGGCAAAAGTGACTATTGTTGCGGGCTGCGGTGTGCACTCTGGATCAAGCAGTGGACACAACGGGATTCACACTTTCCACATTGGGAAAAATGCAGAGGTGACATACATTGAGAATCACCTTGCACTTGGAAAGGGTGAGGGAAAAATTTTAAACCCAACAACCATTGTCAACATGAAAGAAGGAAGCACAATGACAATGAACACCACACAGATTGGTGGGGTGGACTTTGCAAATCGTAAGACAACTGCAAACCTTAAAGATAAGGCACTTTTAACAATAAACGAAAAGATTTTGACTGCATCAAATAACATTGCAAAAACTGATTTCAAAGTTAATCTTATTGGTGAAAACAGCAGGTGCAAAATTGTATCCCGCAGTGTTGCAAGGGATAAAAGTAAACAAGTGTTCAAGTCAAATATGATTGGCAAAAATATGTGCTTTGGTCATGTTGAGTGCGATGGTATTGTGCTTGATAATGCGAATATTGATTCAATACCAAGAGTGAGTGCAAGAAATAACCAGGCAAGTCTCAGCCACGAAGCATCTATTGGTAAAATTGCCAGTGAACAACTTACAAAACTTATGACTCTTGGGCTTTCAGAAAAACAAGCCGAAAGCAAAATAATCGAAGGCTTTTTGAAATAAAAAGCAAAAAGGAGATTTAAAATGAATTTATCTGACGCTTTTAATAATTTTAAGAAAAGTGCAAAAAGATTGGAAGTTTTGCAAGAATTTTCTATTGACAATGGAGAAAAAGAACAATTTGAAAATTTTTGTGAAGGAAAAGAGTTTTGTGAGTATGATGAACTTATTGAATGGAATAAGTTGATTGATGAAAACACAAAGCGAGGCAAAATAATTGAGCGTATAAGGGTTGTTAAAAATCCAATTTCGCTTTATCTAAAATTTGAAATTGAAAACGGATATATTACATCTAAAAAATTTGGGCAGAAAGTAAATTTTGTGTCTTATAAAAATTATAAAAAGTTGAACAAAAATAAAATAAATAATGAGTTTTGGATTATTGATGATAAATTAATTTTTGAAATGATTTATAATGAAAAGGGAGAGTTCATCGCCAGTCAACAAGTATTCGACAAAAGTTATATTGAATTCTATGAAAATCTTAAAAAGGAAAGTATTCCACTAGAAGAAGTGGTGAAACAATTAAGATCAGGTAAAACTATTATAAAAATTTAATTAATCAAGCAAAATTATAGAAGGCTTTTTGAAATAATATTCATTAAAAACGCTTGACAAATGATAAATTATATATTACAATAACAGCGCTTTAGAAAGAGAAAGACCACTTTCCACCAATCGAATGAAAGATTTTGCTTGGTTAAAATAGTTTGATATGTAATGTGTTTTGGCTTGATTTTGTGCGCTTTAAGTCAATCGTTACTTTTATAAACTATGGGTGGCCTTCCGGTCACTCATTTTTTATGGGACTTTCCGTAAAGCAAAGAAATTAAAGGTTTTGTAGCTAAGGAGGATACGACTATAAAACAAGAACATCAATTAAATGGTGAAATCACCGATAAGGAAGTAAGAGTTATTGGAGAGGATGGTGCTCAACTTGGCGTTATGTCAGGTGCTGCAGCAAACGAGCTTGCTGATAAGGCAGGGCTTGACCTTGTTAAAATCTCACCAAATGCAGTTCCACCAGTATGCCGCATTATGGACTATGGTAAGTTTATGTATGACAGGGCAAAGAAGGAAAAGGAAAACCGCAAAAACCAAAAGGTTATCGAGATCAAGGAAATCCAACTTTCAATGACAATTGAACAACACGATATTGATATCAAAGCGAAGAATGCTCTTAAATTCTTGACCGCAGGAAACAAGGTTAAAGTTGCCTTAAGAATGCGTGGTCGTCAACAGGCATACAGTGCAAAAGGTATTGAAATTGTCAACAATTTCTGCGCTGCACTTGAAGGTGCTGGAGTGAAGGATAAAGAGCCAAAAGTTGAAGGACGTAACGTTGTTGTAATCCTTAACCCAAAAAATCAAAAGTAAAGGAGAAAATTATTATGCCAAAACAGAAAAACAGCAGTGCCGCTAAGAAAAGATTCAATGTTTTGAAAGGCGGAAAAATTAAACGCGCACACCAAAATAAAAGACATATTTTAGCAAAGAAAGAGACAGGCAGAAAACGTCATCTTCGTGGGTCAGCATACGTTTCAGACACACAAGCAAAGACAATCAAAAAGCTTGTTGGAAATCAGGACTAAGGAGG
>CAKJZE010000050.1 GCA_918285425.1 Clostridiales bacterium | reverse complement strand
TAACATATATGCTTGAGCAAGTTAATAAACAGTATGGTGAAGATATTAAACGTGTGTTTGGAACAGGAGTTGTTGTTCCTAAATTACCTTTCCCAAAGATGAAACTTGCAGATGTATATAAACAGATTGAAGAAAGATATGGCTATACAATTGCGGAAAGCGAGAAAAATGACCTTACAACTGAAGCTGAAAGACTTTGTGAAAAACTTGCAAAAGATATGTTTGACAGTGAGTTCTTGTTTGTAACAGATTTTCCAAAAGATAAAAGGGCATTCTATCACTTGCGTAAAGATGGTGTGCCACAAGGTTATGACCTTATTTGGAAGGGAATTGAAATTACAACTGGTGCACAACGTGAACACAGGTATGAGATACTTAAACAGCAAGCACAAGAGAAAGGACTTGATAAGGACGTTCAATTTTATTTGGAGTTCTTCAAATACGGTTGTCCACCACATGGCGGATTTGGTCTTGGTGTTGACCGCATGACAATGTTGCTTTTAAATGTTGCATCACTTAAAGAAGCAGAGTTTCTGTTCCGTGGGCCAGATAGACTTACTCCATAAAACATATATTTAAATTGTAACAAAAACTATAAAAACTATTATTTTAAAAAGGAAATGAAATTATGAAACGCATTGAAATTAAAGATCTTGATAAGTCGTATAAAGATTATGATGGTAAAACAATAACTGTTTGTGGTTGGGCGCGTACCATTCGTGACAGCAAAAATATTGCATTTATCAATCTTAACGATGGATATTTTAAAGGTGTGCAAATTGTGTTGGAACGTGATAAAGTTGCAAACTATGATGAAGTTGCATCTCAGCTTGTTGGTGCAAGTTTTGCTGTGACTGGAAAACTTGTTGTAACACCACAGGCTCAACAACCATATGAAATAAATGCAACAGAGATAAAAGTTTTGGGAAGCAGTGACGCAGACTATCCACTGCAAAAGAAACATCACACTGTTGAGTTTTTGCGAACAATCCCATCAATACGTGCAAGAAGCAATTTGTTTAACGCAGTGTTCAGAATAAGAAGCGTTGCGGCTTTTGCAATTCATAAATTCTTTAATGAAAGAAACTTTGTGTATGTTCATACTCCAATCATCACTGCAAGTGACTGCGAGGGTGCGGGTGAAATGTTCCAAGTTACAACTCTTGATTTGGACAAATTGCCAAAGAAAGACGGACAAGTGGATTACAGCCAAGACTTTTTTGGTAAAAAAGTTGCGTTGACTGTGTCTGGTCAACTTAATGAAGAACCACTTACTCACGCTTTTGGAAAAACTTATACATTTGGGCCAACATTCAGGGCTGAAAACAGCAACACTTCAAGGCACGCTGCAGAGTTTTGGATGATGGAACCAGAAATGTGTTTCTGTGACATCAACGAACTTATGGATAACGAAGAAGAGATGGTTAAATATGTTATCTCTTATGTTATGAAAGAGTGCAGTGCAGAAATGGAGTTTTTAAACAAATTTGTTGACACCGGCTTGATTGAAAGATTGAACAACATTATTAACAATAAATTTGAAAGACTTGACTATACTGATGCCATTGACATTTTGCTGAAATCTGGCAAAAAGTTTGAGTTTAAAGTCGAGTGGGGTATTGATCTTCAAAGTGAGCATGAAAGATACCTTACTGAAGAAGTATTTAAAAAACCAGTATTTTTGAAGAACTATCCAAAAGATATCAAGGCATTTTATATGCGTCAAAATGATGATGGCAAAACAGTTGCTGCCGTTGACCTTCTTGTTCCAGGGATTGGAGAGCTTATTGGTGGAAGTCAGCGTGAAGAGAGACTTGACAAACTTTGTGCAAGAATGAAAGAACTTGGGCTTAATGAAGAAGAATATAAGTTCTATGTTGACACAAGAAGATATGGAACAAATATTCACAGTGGTTATGGCCTTGGTTTTGAAAGAATGATAATGTACCTTACAGGAGTTTCAAATATTCGTGATGTTGAAATATTCCCAAGAACCGTTGGTGGTATTCAAGGTTAAAAAATTGCAAAAATTTTAAAAATTTTGTTAAATTTGTTAGATTTTTTGTATATAAGAGAGTATCATTGAATATAGAAATATTATGGAGGTAAAAATATGGCAAAGAAAAAATCAGACTATTTTGGTCTTGACTGGATTATAAGCTTAATACTTGTAATTCTTCCACCAACGGCATGGATCTGTGGAATTGTAACAAGATTCCAAGAAGGCAAATATGTTGCCGGAATCATCAGAATTTTTGGTGGATGGCTCATTTGGCTTGTTGACCTTGTAATGATGATTATGAATAAGTCTATTTGGCGTCTTCTTAATGTTTAGAAAACACAAGGGAAAAGCACCGAGAGAATTTCTCGGTGTTTTTTTATTTAAAATGTTTTTTATTCTAATTCTAGATTTTCAGCACAAAATGCTCTATCGTTTATAAATTCACTAGGAGATATTTTCAATCCGTCAGCTAGCATAATTATTGTTTTTAATGATATACCTTTAGTTCTACGTTGCATTATGCTTTTTATTGTTGAAAAAGGAATGCCACTTAATTGAGCTAATTTGTATTGGGTTATATCTTTTTCTCCCATATATTTATTTAATCTATTAACTACAACATCATTAATTGTTTTCATATTTAATCTAAACTCCTAAATTAAGTTTAGTCAAAATTTTCATAAAAATAGGATGATACGTCATTCTTTTGGTTGACATGTCATCCTATTTATGTTATTATAAGACTATACATAATCCTATCGGAGATCAATATGGAAGAAACAAAACTTGATATAAACACTGAAAACGTGCAACGAAATAAAAAAATAGTTCCTATTATATTAAGTATAATAGGGGCAATTGTTTTGTTTGCAATAGTTTTTTTCACCGTAGATTGCGTGATGAGTGGTGAAAGTTCAGTAAATTCAAATGGTTTAAATACAAAATTAGAAGTTACAAATTTATCACTTACTGTTGATTACAGTGAATATCTTGGATATTCGGCAGTAGTAACAGGAACTGCAAAAAATGTGAGCGGTAAAAATTTATCATATGCAAGTGTTGAATTTTCAATTTACGATAGTTATGGTAATAATTTAGGCACTGCACTTGCAAATATAAATAATTTAGCTACAAATGATACTTGGCAGTTTGAAGCTCATTTGTTTAGTTACCCAAGTACAGAGCCTGTAAGATGTAAATTAGTAAAAATTTATGCATGGTAGGAGTTGATAAAATATGTTTTTTCTTTTTTTATATCCATTGATATTTTTAATAGTTTTTCTTGGAGTGTTGTTAATCGCTTTGGCAATTTATTTTTATAATGCTTCTAAAATATTAAAAAATCAAACATTAGTAAACAACCAAGTAAATGATTTATTAAAAATTAAAACAGAATTTGTTTCTTCAAAAAAATTTTATTTGAATGACAATATTTCTTACAATAAAAATATTGAAAGTAAAAAAATAATTATAGTAGATAGTGAAAATAAAAAAATATGTTTTGTTGATTATTTAAAAGGTTCAATATTATTGGTAAATTTTAATGAAATATTGAATTATGAAGTTTATGAGAACGGAAATAATGTAACAACAGGTGCTGGTATTGGGGGATTTGGTACTGGAATTTTTGGTGCGACCACAAATAAAAATTGCAAAGAACTACGATTAATAATAAGATTAAAAAAATTTGATAATCCACAAATAACATACAATTTAATTTCAAACACTATTTTAAATTTTGGTGTAGATAAATCATCACTTCTGTTTCAAAATTGCATTTCATCTTTACAAGAAGTAGTTTCATTTTTAGAAATTGTTAAACATGATAATGAAAAAAAATAAATAAAATATATAGCTAGTTATTTTTTGAATAAAAAGATCTTATCAATTCCACACTATTTTCAATGGAAAAACAGAGTGCGGTTGAAAAGAAAATATATGGACTTTTCTGCGACAACAGTGACCTTGAATGTCGCACTCTTTTACTTGATCACAAAAAAGTTTATTTGTTTTTTATATCTTGTCTTGTTGACAAAAAACTTATTGAAAGTGGAGTTATCAACTCACTGTTTGAAAGAGAGAAAAACATAGGTGACAATATTTTATCATCACTTGAAAAACGTGTGGTTTCTATGGCTAAAGCTGAAAGAGTGCAAACTGATCAGCAGATAACAAAGGCAATATTAGGTGGTGCAATTTTACTTGCGGTAGAAGGGCAAACCGAATATCTTTCTCTGCAGGCAAATGGTGAATCAAAAAGATCCATAACCGAGCCACCAAATGAAAGTGCTCTGCGTGGCCCGCGTGAGGGATTTATTGAAAATATAGAGGTCAATTTAGGTCTTATAAGACGCAGATTAAAGACCACAACACTTGCTGTAAAAAGGCGAGAAATTGGCAGAAGAACTCAAACAAAAATCGCTTTAGTTTATTTGTCAGATGTTGCAGATCCTAAAGTGATAAGGCAGATTGAAACTCGTTTAAACAAATTTGATATTGATGGAGTTTTGGACAGCTATTATATTGAAGAAATGTTGTCACCAAAAGGTGAAAAGTTTTTCAAAAAAATAGGCAGCAGTGAAAAACCTGACGTTGTTGCGGCAAAAATTTTGGAGGGTAGAATTGCAATATTTGTTGATGGCTCACCCACCATTTTGACTGTACCTTATGTGTATTTTGAAGATATGCAGTCGCCGGGGGATTATTATGATATCCCACTGCGTACAACTCTTGTAAGATTTTTGCGCCTTGTTGGTATGATATTATCATTGATGCTTCCGGGACTTTATGTGGCTCTTGAAAGCTACCAATACCGCGCTCTTCCCATAAATTTTCTTATTAATCTTCTCAATGCAGTGGAAGACATAAGCTTTCCACCAATGCTTGAAGTCCTTTTTGTGATTTTCTTATTTGAAATTTTGTCTGAAGCCAGCGTACGCATGCCAAAACCTTTGGGCACTGCATTGTCAATTATTGGTGCTGTTATTTTGGGCGACACTGCAGTTCAGGCAGGTATAATTTCTTCACCAAGCATTGTTGTGGTTGCAATTTCTGGCATCACGCTTTACATTATCCCAAACCAGTCCAGTCAAGCAAGCTTGCTTCGCACTCTTTTCACAATAGTCGGTGGCATAGCAGGTTTTTATGGACTGTTTGTTGGATTTTTTATGGTGTTTTCATATCTCGCTTCGCTTGAGAACTATGGTGCACCATACTTTGCCCCATTTGCGCCATATGTTGCCACTGACCAAAAAGATGGTTTTGTTAAGCAGCCTATTAAGGCAATGATATATCGTCCAAAAAGTTATAAGACAATGAACAGCGTGCGCCAACAACCTTTCAATCATCATTACAAAACAAAACTGCAAAACAAGAGTGAAACTGCAAAAAAGACGCTTAAAAAGGGGAAGAAAAATGAAAAAACAGCTGACTAAAAGACAAGTGCTTTTTCTTGTGATTATAACAACTCTTGCAAATAAAACTCAAAGGCTTCCAAGTTTAATTTCAGCACAGCTTGGCAGACATGGTTGGCTTGTGTTTGTGATACTTGGTTTAATTGATGTTGGTTTTGTTTCGCTTGCACTTTTGGCAAATAAAATTAACAAAAGCAAAACCTGCTATGAGCTGTGCAAGCAAACATGTGGAATTTTTATTGCAAAAGTAGTGGTGTTTGTCTTGGGAGCTTACTTTTTTATAAAATCATTGCTTCCATTTGAAGCCATACATGACGCATTTTCTACTGTGCTTTTTGACAACCTGCCATGGCCACTTTATGGACTGTTTATTATTGTTGCAATCATACTTGTATGCATCTATGGCCTTAATGCTATTGGAAGGGTTGGTGAGCCATTTGTATATCTTTTTCTTACAAGTTTTATTGTGCTTTTTGGACTTGGTGTATCAACTACAGACTTGTCAAGAGTGCTTCCTTTTATAGATTTTGATGTGCCAAAAATCATAGACGCATGTTGGGACTTCTGCCTTTGGTTTGGCGGCTTTGTGATAATATTTATGTTTATGGGCAGGGTGAAAGAGGACGATGGCAAAATGGGCTGGCCAATAATTATTGCAGTGCTGGCTGTTAATCTTATTATGGCATTTGGCTATATGGTTTTTTATGGACTTTACGAAAATCTTGCAGCAGACAAGGTAAATTTTATAAGTATGATTTCGCAATTTTCTTTGCTTAACGTTGACCTTGGGCGTATTGATTGGTTTTTTATACTGTTTTATCAATTTGGTCAATTTATTTGTATTGGACTTTACCTTTGCCTTGCAACAAAATGTTTCAGCGAAGTATTTGGTATAAAGAATCGTGTGCTTATGAGTTTCATAGTTGTGATGGCTGTTTATCTTTTGGACGTCTTTTTATTTAAGACAGTTGGTGAAGGGGTCAGTGAAGTTTCCACAATTGTCAAATATGTGCACCCAATAACAGTGATCGGACTGCCTATATTCTTTATCATCATTGCATGTGTTGCAAGAAAAAAAGAAAAAAATGCAATTTTCTCAAACAATCTTGTGAAATTTAAGTTGCTTACTGGCATTTCAAGCAAAAACATAAAAAACTTTATTAAGGATAAAAAAGTATATAAAAGTTGCGACCAAATTTGTGAGGGAGAAAAACAATGAGAAAAATTGTCGCATTTGTAAAAAAACATACAATATTAATCATTTTGCTTGCAATTTCAATACTGTTTCCGCAAAGCTTTTCCTATCAATCTAAACTTAATATGAGGGTTTTGGTCACTGCCATAGCGGTTGACAAAGTCCAAGAAGATTATGAGGTTACACTTCAAGTTGTCATGCCTCAGGCCAAGGCAGAGCAGGGCAGTGGCAAAGCAGTTTTAAGCTTTATCACAGAACAGGGCAAAAGTATATCAGAGAGCATACAAAAGATTGCCTATAAGATTGGCAACACGGCGGCTTTATCACATGTAAGTACCGTCATTGTTGGAAATTCTTTGCTTGATGGCAACTTAACAAAAGAATTAGACTATTTTATCAGAAATACAGAGTTCAACTCTGCGGTTATGTTGCTTATTGCACCCGAAAGTGCAAAAGATATGCTTAAAAAAACACAGAATTTGGAAATCAATGAGGCAATAAGGCTTCAAAAAGTGTTTGTCTATAAAGAAAGCTCACTTAATGGACTGATGATGCCAATTGTTGAGTTTATGAACAACTCTTTAACCATTTCAGGCAGCAGTATGGCAAGTGGAATACTTATTTCAAATGAAGGGGAAGAAGTGCTGGGTCAAAGTACTGACAAAACACTTGAAAGCCAGCAGTCGCAACAGCAAGGCGGCGGAAATCAAAATGGTCAAGAGTCAAAAGAAAGCTCCAATCAGCAAGGCGGTGAGAGTTCTAAAGAGCAAAATGGAAGAATCAAATATTATAATGATATTTACTATTTTAAAAACGGTAAGTATGTGAATAAGTATGACAAGGAAGATGAGATTTTGGGAATATTTTTGTCAAATCGAGCCCCAAATACTGGTGAGCTTGTTGTACAAAATGTTAAGGGTGACTTTTTAAAAGATGCAACAATAGGTTGTAAGTTTCGTCAACAAGAAACCAAAAATAATATAAAATTTATAGATGGTAAACCTATACTTGTTATTGATATGGCTTTTAAAGATGTAAAAATAAACGAGATTTTAAATCAAGGTCAACCAACACCTGCACTTTATGAGTTTCAAGCAGAAAGCTCGCAATCAAACATTGTGCAGGCAATTCAAGAAAGAGTTGAAAGCTGTGTCCGTTTGGCTTATGAAAAGGCAAAGAAAGATGGTGTTGATATTTTAAATATTGGGGATCTTGCATACAGACAAAAACCATACGAGTGGAAGGAATATTACAGTAAAACTGGTGAGTCTTACTTATCTGGCACAGACATTGAAGTCAATGTAAAAGTAAATAATTTTAATTAAAAATAAAAATAAAAAATGGTACACTTCGTACCATTTTTGTTTTCTATAATTTCCATAGCTATTAGTTGTTTTTGTATGGAAGAAGAGCCATAACACGTGCTTTTTTGATTGCGTTTGTAAGCTCTCTCTGATGCTTTGCACAAACACCAGTTGTTCTGCGTGGGATAATTTTTCCCTTTTCTGTCATATATTTTTTAAGTCTTGCAGTGTCTTTATAGTCGATCACTTCAATCTTATCTGCACAGAAAGCACAAACTTTCTTTGGTGTTTTCTTTATCTTTTTAGGATTTTTATCGTCATAAGCATCATTATTTTTAATTTGCTTTTTAACCATTATTATTCTCCTTTAATTTTGCATTAGAATGGCAAATTGTCGTCATCAATAGGTTCAAACTTTGCCACAACATCTTCTTTTTTGTCGCTTGCTGGTTTTTCAAAAGCGGCTTCGTCATCACCGCTGTTATTTTTTGTTGTGATAAATTCAACTTCGTCAGCGATGATTTCAGTGATGTATCTTCTTGTGCCATCTGGTGCGTCATAAGATCTTGTTTGAACGCTTCCAGAAATTGAGCATTTGCTTCCCTTTTTAAGATATTTATAGCAGTTGTCTGCCTGACCTCTCCAAACGATAATTGGAAGGAAATCAGCCTCGCGCTCTCCATCACTGCCGGCATATCTTCTTTGCACTGCAAGAGTGAATTTGCAGAGTGATACGCCACTGTTTGTTGTTGTAAGTTCAGGATCCTTTGTCAAGTTTCCCACTAATATAACTTTGTTCATTTGTTTTACCCCTCTTTCTTTATTTTGCTGATACCATGAAGCGAACAACGCCTTCCATGATAAGCAATTGACTGTTTAAAATTTGTGGAACGTTTAATGGTGCTTCAAAATTCATAAGCACATAGTATCCGTCGTTTTTGTATGCAATAGGATACGCAAACTTGCGAAGACCCCATTTTTCAGGCTCCTCAGCTTTGCCACCATTATTTTCAACCAAAGCTTTGACTTTATTAACGATCTCTTCACGTTTTTCGTCACTTACTGTGTTTTCAATAATGTATAAAACTTCGTATGCTTTCATAACTTTACCTCCTTATGGACTTATTCGGCTTGGAAAATGAGTTCCAAGCAAGGAACTGATTGTATTGTAACATACATAATACCTAAAATCAACCTTTTTTTAAAATTTCATTACTCTGCCTAAAAATGTTGACAATTTCAGGTGTTTTATTATATTATATTTCTAGTGAATTCCGCATAATATGAGGATGGGAGAGGCTATGGCAAAACAAAACAGCTCAAAACAAGTTAAAATTGAAGATGTTATTTCAAATGACAAAGGCAAAAGTGCAGCTGACGAAAAAACTAAAGCAGCAGAAAAAACTTCTGCAGCTGAAGTTAAAGTTGAAGAAAAAAAGCCTTTGGTTAACACTGAAAGTATTGCAGAAAAAAATGATAAAAATAAAACCCCTAAAGTTGCTGAAGATGTAAAAAATGCAAAAAAGAAAGAGGGGAATTCTTCTGTAAAAGTAAAAGAGGAAAAACTTGAGAAAAAAGCAGAAGATACAAACAAAAATGAATTGGTTGCAAAACCTCTTGTGGTGGAAGAGCCAGAAGTGGAAGTTTCAACTGAAAATAAATCTAAAAATATTTCTGACAAGAAAAAAGATAAAGAAAAAGACAAAAATAAAAAGCCAAACGTTTGGAATAAAATATTTAAAAAGAAAGATCAAGAGCCAGAGAAAAAACCAACACGTGTAAAACGTGTGCGCACTGATGCAAATACTGGTCTTACCGAAGACCAAGTGCAAGAACGTATCAATAAAGGTCAAACAAATGCGACTCCAAACAAAAATGTCAAAACTTATGGAAGAATAATTTTTGAAAACACCGTAACATTCTTTAACATTTTGTGTCTGGCTGTTGCAATAAGTCTTATATGTGTTGGTGCATGGTCTAACTGTCTGTTTATGGTGATAATTATTGTCAACAGTGCAATTGGTATTGTGCAAGAAATACGTGCCAAAAAGACTATTGAAAAATTAAGTCTTTTGACTGCCCCTGCAGTTAAGGTCTTAAGAGGTGGAGTTGAGTTCACCATCACCACAGACGAGGTCGTTATTGACGATATTGTCGTGCTGTCAAATGGTAAACAAATTGTGGCAGACAGCAGAATAGTTGAAGGTCAAATTGAAGTAAACGAAAGTATGCTTACTGGTGAAAGTTTGCCAATAAAGAAAAAGACAGGTGATGTGATCTATGCTGGCTCTTTTGTGGTAAGTGGATCTTGCAAGGCAAGGGTGGAGAAGGTTGCTTCAAACAACTATATTCAACAGCTTGCGGCAAAAGCAAAGCAATATAAGCGTCCAAAAAGTGAACTTTTCAATTCACTTAAAGCAATCATTAAAGTTATTGGTATGATAATAATTCCAATTGCAATTTTAATGTATCTTAACAACTATCGCACCACTGAATCTGTTACTAAAACTATCACACAGACAGCAGGCTCAATTATAGGTATGATTCCAGCAGGCATGTTCTTGCTTTGTTCAGTTGCTTTGACTGTGTCTGTCATCAAGCTTGCTCGTCGCCAAGCACTTGTGCAAGACCTTTATTGCGTTGAAATGCTTGCCCGCGTAAATGTGCTTTGCCTTGATAAAACTGGGACAATCACTGACGGTACCATGAAGGTATATAACTGTTTGCAACTCAACAACACAAACTTTACTTTGAAAAGAGTTATGGGAAGCATGCTTTCAGCACTTGGAGATAACAACCAAACAAGTCAGGCACTTATCAACTATTTTGGTTACAATAAAGAGCTTAAGCCAATTGCAACTATTCCTTTCTCTTCAACAAGAAAGTTAAGTGCAGTAACTTTTGAAAACGCAGGAACCTATATCATGGGTGCACCAGAGTTTGTTATGCCAAACATGGACGATGAAAAAATCAAAAACATGATTGAACAATACGCAAAAGACGGTTACAGAGTTATGCTTTTGGCACATTCAACAAACAATATAATTAAAGACAATCCACCATCAAACAGAACTCCAATTGCATTGCTTATTTTGGAAGATAAAATCCGTGATGATGCAATATCCACTATTGCATGGTTTAAAAATAATGGCGTAAAAGTAAAAATAATTTCAGGTGATAATCCACTCACTGTTGCAGAGATTGCAAAACGTGTGGGTGTGGATAACACTGAATCATTTATCAATCTTGAAGGTCTTAATGAAAAACAGGTTATGGCTGCGGCAAACAAATATACTGTGTTTGGCCGTGTTACTCCAGAACAGAAAGCAATATTGATAAAAGCCATTAAGACTGCCGGCAATACTGTTGCCATGACAGGTGATGGTGTAAATGATATTCTTGCCTTGAAAGAAGCAGATTGCTCAATAGCAATGGCAAGTGGTTCGGAAGCTGTAAGAAGTGTTTCTCACATGGTGCTTTTAAACTCTGACTTTGGCAGTATGCCAGCCACAGTTTTGGAAGGAAGAAGGGTTATTAACAACGTTCAAAAATCCTCATCACTCTTCTTTATGAAGACAATATTTACAATCATCTTCAGCATTGTGACTTTAATTTTGCAAACACCTTATCCTTTGTCAACAACTCAACTTATCTTAATGGAAACTTGTGTTATTGGCATACCTTCGTTCTTCTTGGCGTTTCTGCCAAATGACAATCAAGTGCAAGGCAAATTTATCTATAATCTTATCAGAAATGCCCTTCCTGGCGCAATAACATTGCTTCTTAATATTGGTGCTGTATATCTGTTTGTTTACCTTACAAATGGTACAATTTCAGGAACAGAAATTCAAGCACTTATAAGTACAATGTGTGCAATCACTTTAACATTTACAGGCCTTGGACTTTTGATGAGACTTTGCAAACCTTGGACAGTTTTGACAACCTTGTTATTTATAGTTATGGCTACGCTTTGTTTCCTTGGAATAGTTATAAATCCAGTCAATTTCTTCCAGCTTGGTGTAACTGATTTAACACAAAAGTTATATATTGTTATACTTGCAATTATTTCGCCAACGTTGATTAATGTGATTTATTCAATTTTTGAAAGAATAAAAATTTAGGGCGAAATTTACATCGCTAACTGCGTTAACTACAAAATCGCGACACACTCATTTATGAAAATAAAATCGAGCGTCGCGATTTTTTGTTGCCTTGTTATATACGCAAACTTCACCCTAAAAAATGTTATAAGAATAAGTATATTTTATTTTTAATTTTGTTATTTTAAAAAATCCGCATAGTTACGTATGAAAATACGCACCTATGTGGATTTTTCTTATGCCTTGTTCTGCATGCAAACTTTGCCGTAAATTGGTTGAGTTGAACTGACGTTAGTAAAGAAGTAATCTTATTATAAAAATAGTATTAAATTATATACAAGTTTAATTTTGTATGATATAATATATACGTAGGAGATAAATAATGGAAAATAAAAAAGTTGCTATAGTTGTTGGTGGAAATGGTGGTCTTGGATATGAAATATCAAAACAATTTCTGAAGCAGGGTGTTGATGTTATCACATTGTATGCAAAAGATGATAAAAAAGCACAGAAAGTAAAGAAAGAATTATCAAAATTTGGTAAATTTGATACTTATAATGTTGATATATCAAATGAAGAAGATGTTAAAAAATTTTTTGCTGGGCAGAAGAAATGTGATTTTCTTATTAATGTTGCAGGAATAAGCATTGAAAAACCTTTTGACGTTTTGACTATTGACGAAATAAGAAAAGTGCTTGATGTAAACTTATTTGGTAAAATGATTTGCTCAAAATATGCAATACCACTTTTAAAGAAATCAAAGAGTGGAAGAATTGTAAATATTGCATCTCGTTTTGCATATAAGCCATTTTTTGATGGTATGATGGGCTATTCTGTTGCCGAGGCTGGAACAGTTATGATGACAAAGGTTCTTGCACTGGAATATGCGAAATACAACATAAAAGTAAATACTGTTTGTGCATCATTGACACTTACGCCACACACATTGGAAATATGTACAAAGGAGGAAATTGAAACTATTTCAAGTAAAAATCCATCTGGAAGACTTGGCAAGCCTGAAGACGTTGCAAATCTTGTGACATTTCTTTGTAAAGAAGAGTCAGGTTATATTACAGGCGAAGACATTAATGTTAATGGCGGCATATTGTTAATCTAGAATAAAAAATATTTTGTTATTTCAAAAAAATCCGCATAGTTACGTATGAAAATACGCACCTATGTGGATTTTTCTTATGCCTTCTTCTGAAAGTAAAATTTGCCATATATTTGTTTAAATAAAATATTAGAGAAATATAAATTAATTTAAAAATTTACTTTATATGTTTATTATGATATAATGTTTGTAGTGGGTAACAAATATGAAAAATAGCAAAATATTGAATGATATATTGTCGGTACTGCAAAAAGAACATGTAAATTTATACCATGATATTACTAAAGAAGATGTTGTTAAGTATGTAAATAATATAAAAAATATAGATGAACTTTCTTCTAGGGAGTTTGATTATGAACTTTTAAAATTGTTTGCCCTTTTTAAAGATGCACACACTTCTTATAAAATCCCTTATATTCTTATTAAAGAAAAAATTACATTCTTAGAAAATAAATTTTATGTTTTTTATAAAAACAAATGGAAAGAAATCGTAAAATTTGGTAATATAAAAAGTAAAGGAATAATTTTCAGATTAGAAAACATAATAAATTTTGAGACTATTGAATGGCGTAATGTGCTTATAAATGATTTTATTAATAATCATTATGTATGGGAAATGCTGAAGATTGCTGACATTATTGAATTAGAAAGTGGGGATAAAATTCCTATAAATATACGCACAAGTTTCAATAAAGAGAATAGGGATCCATATGAATTCAAAATTATTAATAATGATATTTTGTATGTCAGATATACAGCATGTATTGAAAATCCAAATTATAAATTTAAAGATTTTGTCAAAGACATAAAAAAGCAAGTGGAAAAAAAACATTTACAATTTTATATTCTGGATGTAAGAAATAATATGGGTGGTAGTTCTGAAATCCTAAATCCTTTTCAGAATTTAGTAAGGAATAAAAATCTTCAAGGAGTACTTTTAATAAATAATGGTGTAATTTCATCTGGACGATTTGCAGTAGCTAGATTTAAAAAAGAATTTAATACTCCATTGATAGGTCAACCAACAGGTGGTGCAGCTAAATCTTATGGATATACTAAGCTTCTTGAGGTTGATGGAAAAACATTTTCGGTTTCAATAAGGTTGTGGGATTTTAGCAAAACTTTTGGTTACGAAGGGGCAATCCAACCAGATGTGCCAGTTAAATTGACAATAGATGAAATAAGTAGTAATAAAGATAAAGTTTTAGATAAGGCAGTAAGTTATATATATAAAGAAATAAATATGTTTAACCAACAAAAATGAATAATAATAAATAAAAAAATATTTGATAAAAATGTAAAGAATACTTTACATTTTTATTTTTCTGTAATATAATAAGAGTGTAAAGAAAACTTTACATAATAAAAGGAGGTTATATTATGGAAGAAATGAAAAAAGAAGATGTTTTGAAAGAGGCTTCAAAGAAAAAGGCTGTTGTTGGTGAGGCAGAAAAACAAAAGGTCAATTCAGGGAATTGGATTGCACTTATTGTTGCCGGTGTGCTTGCTGTTGCGCTTATGATTGTGGAAGGTGCGCTTGGGCATTTCACAAGCATCTATGTTCTTGGTATGGTTTGTTTCACTTGGGCAAGCGTGCTTTACTTTATGCAATATTTCAAGGCAAAAAGACCTTGGCAAGTGCTTATTGGTGCAGTACTTGAGGCTGTTGGTGCAATCGCAATGCTGGTCGTTTATATTCTTTACAATGTAGGTATAATTTAATGGATAAGACACTTAAACTTAACAACAGAATAAAGGAATTCAGGCAAAAAATTGGGCTCAGCCAAGAAGAACTTGCAAAAAAGACTTCTACAACAAGACAAACAATAATTGCTGTTGAAAATGGAACTTTTAATCCCAGTGCGAAGCTTGCACTTTTAATATGTTTGGTGCTTGACAAAAAGTTTGAAGAATTATTTTACTTTTAATACAAAAAATAGAGCAACACATTGCTCTATTTTTTATTTGCATATTATATTTATTTTAATTATCAATAAATACCGTCAACTTTGCCGTTTTCATCAATGGTCATGCATTCGCTTGCTGGATGAGCAGAAAGTCCTGGCATAAGCATCATGCTGCCACAGATTGCGACAATGAATTTTGAACCAGTTTTAATTTCAAGGTCATTGACATAAACCTCAAAATCTTTTGGAGCGCCCATGATATTTTTGTTGTCGGTCAAGCTAAACTGAGTTTTTGCAATAATCACAGGATATTCTGTTAAATGTAATTTTTTTATTATTTTAAGCTTTTCTTTTGCTTTTTCACTGTAAGCAGCACCTTTGCCGCCATATATTTTTGTGACGATTTTTTCAATTTTTGTTTCTATTGAATCGGTAAGGCCATAGCAGTAAGTGAAGTTGTTTTCTTGATTGCATTTTTTTATCACTTCGTCTGCAAGTTCAATTGCACCTTTACCACCTTTGCCCCAGACATTGTTAACAACCACTTTTGCATAAGGTGCAACAAGTTTTTTGACAAGGGCTATTTCTTTTTGTGTGTCACTTGCGTATTTGTTCAGCGTTACAACTGTTGGTACTTTATAAACTTCTGTCATATTTTTGATGTGTTTTACAAGGTGCGGGATACCATTTTGCAGTTTTTCAAGGTTCTCTGTGCGAAGGGTTGGATCATCTTTTGCACCACCATGAAGTTTAAGTGCAGGAATAGTTGCAACCAAAACAACACAGTCAGGTTTAAGTCCTGCAATTCTGCATTTGACATCTAAAAACTTTTCTGCGCCAAGGTCACTTCCAAATCCTGCTTCGGTGATAGTGTATTTTGCAAGGCTCATTGCTGTTTTTGTTGCAACTATGCTGTTGCAACCATGAGCAATATTTGCAAAAGGCCCAAGGTGCACAATTGCTGGTGTGCCTGTCAAGGTTTGTACAAGGTTAGGTTTCAGGGCATCTTTGAGAAGTATTGCCATTGCGTTCTCAACTTTAAGATCGCGGGCATAGACTGGCTCACCTTTGTGATTAAGTGCAACCATAATTCCACCAAGCCTTTCTTTAAGGTCAACGATGTCAGTTGCAAGGCACATGATTGCCATTATTTCTGATGCTGCAGTGATATTAAATTTTTCTTTACGTTGATAGCTGCTGTTGATTGTAAAATCACGAAGAGCACGGTCGTTCATGTCCATACATCTGTTAAACATCACGGTGTCAGGGTCAATATCAAGGCTGTTTCCTTGGAAAATGTGATTGTCAATATTTGCACAAAGCAGGTTGTTTGCACTTGTGATTGCATGGAAATCTCCATTAAAGTGCAAGTTGATGTCTTCCATAGGTACAACTTGGCTATATCCGCCACCAGTTGCGCCACCCTTCATACCAAAAACTGGGCCAAGCGAAGGCTCACGAAGGGCAAGACAAACGCTCTTATTTTTCAACGCAAAAGCATCTGCAAGTCCTATGGAAACTGTTGTTTTTCCATTTCCTGCTTTTGTTGGGTTTATTGCAGTTACCAATATAAGTTTGCCATGTTTTTGTTTTGACTTTATGTCTATTTTGGCTTTATAGTCACCGTATTTGATCAAATTAGTTGCTTTTATATGCAGTTTTTCAGCAATGACTTCAATTTTTTGCATTTTTTTGCTTCTTGCAATTTCAATATCACTTTTCATCTATTTTTTCACCTCTGATTTGAATATACCATAAAAAATTTATTATTCATAATAATAATTAAAAAATTATAAATTTGTTATATTCAACTAAATTAAAAAATGTTATCACATTGTTTGCATTTTCAGATTTTTTGTTGTATATCTTTGTTTGGGTGTGATTATGAAAGTAAATAAGATAACAAAACAAACTGATAACAAATATATCAATATGTACAAGCTTGAGTACGAAAATGGTGCTCTTTGGACTATTGCTTCAAGGCGAAATGAAACAGAGCTTTCTGTTAAAAACAAAAATGACAAAATTGATGCGGTAAATATTATTCCGCTTTGGGCTGATAAAGATGGTGATAAGTGTGTGGTTATCACAAAAGAGTTTCGATATCCGATAAATGATTATGTCTATTCTTTTCCTGCTGGACTTGTTGAAGATGGGGAAGACCTTGAAACAGCTGCGGTTCGTGAGCTTAAAGAAGAAATTGGAGCAGAAGGTAATGTTAAGCTTCAACTTTTTTGCGATAAAGCATACTCAAGTGATGGTCTTACCGATGAAAATTCTGTTGTGTATTTGGCGGAAATTGAAAAAATAGGTCAACAGGATTTGCAGGATCATGAGGACATAAATGTACAAATTGTCAAAATAAAAGATTTGAAAAAGTTTGTTAAGAACAAAAAAATAAGTTTAAAACTTGCAATGTATGCGGCAATGGTTTAATATTAAAATGGCAAAATAAAATAAAAAATCCTTGAAATTTTATTATGCATATGATATTATATAAAAGCATAAAGTATGATAAAAATAATTGTATAAGAAGGATATTTATGCAAAAGTTTGATGACAGACAAGATGGCTAGTCCGTCAAATATTGGTAAGGAAAAACCAAGTAAAAACACCGCTAAATATGGAGGACATTATGGGATGCTAATTTAGGACAGGGGCTTATGCCCCTAAAATGCTGATGTGGCTCAGAGGTAGAGCACCACCTTGGTAAGGTGGTGGTCGCGGGTTCGATTCCCGCCATCAGCTCCAATAAAGAAAAACCGCTATTGCGGTTTTTTATTTTTAAGAATTATATCAGAATGGTTTTGATTTTTATTTATATTGTGTTAAAATTAATACAGGTGATATTACAATGGATAAAATTAAATTTGGAACTGGTGGATTCAGAGGAATTATTGGTGAATCATTTACAAAGAAAAATGTACAAAAAATTTGTCAAAGTATGGCAAATATTGTAAAAAATAAAAAACTCAAACAACATATATGTATCGGATATGATAATCGTTTTATGTCTGAAATTTTTGCGAAGTGGTGTGCAGAAGTGTTTGCAAAAAATGACATTACTGTTGATCTTGTTGCTGCACCTTGTGCAACGCCTGTTATAATGTATCAGACGATGAAACAAGACAACGATTATGGCGTAATGATAACTGCAAGTCATAATCCATATATGTATAATGGTATTAAAGTTATTGTGAAAGAGGGAAAAGACGCTTCAGTCGAGCAAACGCAAGAAATTGAAAATGAATTTAATAAAATATCTGAAATGCATATTGATGACACAACTGGATTTGAAAAAAATGTAAAGCTTGTAAATTATGACAATGAATTTGTCGACTATATAATAGAAAATCAAAATCTTTCAAAATTAAGTAATATTAATGTAGTGTTTGATACAAAATTTGGATCAACTAAAAATGAAATAGAATTATTTTGCACAAAATTAGGTATAAAAAATTATAAAATAATCAATAGCGCGCATGATGCATTTTTTGGTTTTGTGCCACCAGCTCCAAACGAAGACAATATTGGTGCGTTACGTAACGAAGTTATCCAAAATAAAGCTGATATTGGCTTTGCACTTGATGCAGATGGAGACAGGCTTGCGGTTGTTGATAAAAATGGAAAATATTGGGACAATAATACTATTTTATCGCTTGTTTACTATTACATGATAAAATATGAAAATAAGCAAGGAGATGTTATAAAAAATTGTGCTACAACCTCTTTGCTTGATTTACTTGCAAATAAATTTGGCTTTATATGTCATGAAGTCCCTGTTGGTTTTAAATATATCTCAAATAAATTAAAAGAAGTGAATGGCGTTGTTGGTGGAGAAAGCAGTGGTGGCCTTGCAATAACAACTCACATTTGGGGAAAGGACAGCCTGATTTCGATCGCGCTTTGCTTAAAAATTCTTTCAGAACTTAAAATGCCTTTAAACAATATTATTGAAGAGATGTTTGAATTTGCAGATGGATATAATAAAACCATAGTGGATTGTTCAATCGCTTATTCCAAAATTAAAGAAAATGAGATAAAAAATGTTTTATTTTATGATCAACTTTTACCAAATTTAAATTATCCGGTTGCACAAATTGTAAGAAATGATTATCTGAAAATATTCTATCAAAATGGCGATTGGGTTCTTATCAGATTTTCTGGAACTGAGCCACTTCTTAGAATTTTTGCAGAGTTTGATACAAAAGAAAAATGTGAAAATGAAATTTTGCTTTGGAAAAACTTTTTAAAAATTTAATCTTATAATTTAAATAATAAAATTTTGTTATTAACGTATTCAAAATTTTACTTAATAATGACGTAATTTAATCAATACAGGAGATAAAGTATGTTTGAAAACTTAAGAATGCTTGGAAGGTGGTGGAAATATACAAGGCCTCATAAAGGCTATTTTGTTCTTTCATTTATGTCTGCATTTTTATACAGAATTTGCATGTATGTCATTCAGCCAGTTTTTGCAGCAAGGGTTATAACTAATTTGTCTGCGGGCAATTACGAGTGGGCAATGTATAACTTAATTTTTGGTCTGGTTGCATTTTTGGCAGGTTATTGTATTATTCATGTAAAATATTTGGTACATGACAAATTATTGAGATCAACCTATCTTCGTTTTCAAGATATGATAAGTGAAAAGATCTTTCTTGCAGACAAAGTAAATTTTAAAAATAACTCTAAAGACAGATTACTTAATATTTCTTATCAAGATGCTTGGGATACCGCAAATTTTGCTGATACTTTGACAAATAAAATAGGTCAGTTAGGGCAAGTGATCATAATTTTCTTTACAATAATATTTTCAAATGCCCTGGTGGCTCTTATTATTTTAATTATGGTGTTTATTAATGCTGCCATTTTGTCACTTTTACAAACTAAGTATGCGGCTGGTACAAAAAAGATAAAAGAGGGAATAGATAACAGCTATCACACGATGTCAGAGATGTTGGATTCAGCACAATATCTTTATGCAGAAAATGATAAGCAAAATTTAAGGAAAGCACATTTGAATGCGAATAAGAGCATGATTGATCAATTCCGCGCAAGGCAAACATGGAGTTCTGCCATTGATGTAGGCTATGGAGCTTGGTGTAAAGTGTTTATCACAGCACTTACACTTATAATGATAATGCTTGTATCAAAGAGCTCTGTTTCACTTGAAATGTACCTGATTGTTGTGCCTTATATAACAACCATAATTGATCATAGCAATGAAATTTTGTCTGGATTTAAGGATTTAAAAAATGCAACAGTTGCAATGAACAGATTAAAAGTTATTGAAAACTTTACACCAAGAGATATAGTGCGATTTGGCAACAACTCGGTTGATGACATTCTGGGGAGAATTGACTTTATTGATCTGTTTTATCAACCAAAAGGGGTTAAAATTAACACTCTTAAAGATATAAACTTCCATGTTCAACACAATGAAACTACATTGATTTTGGGAGAAAAAAATTGCGGCAAAAGATCAATCTTTGGTCTTCTTGTTCGTGAAATAGAGCAAACAAAAGGCAGTATTTACATTGATGGGCTTGACATCAAAGATTATTCCAACAAATCATATTTTAAAAATGTGACATATACATCAAGTAAACCTTATGTGCTTGATGGGAATATATTTGAACAATTTAAAGCTGTGTCAAAAAATAAAACTGAAATTAAAAATGCGTGTATGATGTCTGGTCTTTATGATTATGTTATGCGTTTGCCACAGAAATTTGAAAGCAATGTAGCCGACCTGTCTGCAAAAGAAAAGTTTTTGCTTGGATTAGCACGTGCAATAGTAACTGGTGCAAGTATAATTGCAATCTATGAATTGCCAAGTTTAAATGACCAAGATACTGAAGAAATTAAACAAATATTAAGAAAACTTAATGGAACAAAAACAATTATTATTTTCTCTGCGCAAGAAACTTATTCTGAAATTAGTGATAAGGTTGTGCAGATTGAAGATGGGGAAGTTAAAAATATTCAGTTTGTAGATAAAAAATAAAATAAAAAAACACATCAAATTAATGATGTGTTTTTTAAATTAGAAATTTTCTTTTCGTACTTCAAAATAGCTTTGTGGGTGAGCACATACTGGGCAAACCTCTGGTGCTTTTTTGCCAACAACGATGTGTCCGCAGTTTCTGCATTCCCAAACAGTAATTGTTGATTTTTCAAAAACAGCTACAGTTTCAACATTATTCAAAAGTGCGCGATATCTTTTTTCATGTTCTTTTTCAATTGCAGCAACTGCGCGGAATTTGTATGCAAGGTCTTTAAATCCTTCTTCCTCTGCAGTTTTTGCAAAACCTTCATACATATCTGTCCACTCGAAGTTTTCGCCATCTGCAGCAGCTCCGAGATTTTTTGCAGTATTTCCAAGCTCGCCAAGTTCTTTGAACCACATTTTTGCATGTTCTTTTTCATTTTCAGCTGTTTTTAAAAAGATTTCAGAAATTTGTTCAAATCCTTCTTTTTTTGCAACTGAAGCAAAATATGTGTATTTATTTCTTGCTTGTGATTCTCCTGCAAAAGCAGTTTGTAAATTCTTTTCAGTTTTTGTTCCTTGATATTTGTTCATAGTGTTTCTCCTATTTATTTTAATACTAAAATTTTAACACAATAATAAGTATTTGTAAATTGAATTTAAGAAAAATAAAAAGTCGCATCAACGACTTTTTATTAATTTAAAATATTATAAAACTATTTTTCTTCCAAAGCAGCAAGTTGACTTGGGTGCTTTTTGAAGAAGTCTTCCTTTTCTTTTAAGAATATAATTTGATTGTCATTTTTATCTTTTAATATATCATAGATGTTATCAAATATATGATTCCAAGAGAAGTGTTTAGATTTATCAAGTTTCAAATATTCTGCGACTTTTTCAGTGCCGTTAGGAGACATTGGATGAAGAAGAATATTTGCTATGACAATATATTGCAGGGTATTGGCAATAAGCTGTTCTTTTTCTTCTTTTGAACTTGCTTCTGCATAGTTTTTAACCCAGAATTTATTGATATTTCTGACAAATACATCAACAGTGTTAACAACTTGGTGAAGTTTCAAATCAAACATGAATTTTTCATAGTTTAAAACAGCATTTGCGCATTCTTTTTTAACTTCATCACTTGCTTCAATATTTGGTATTTTTCCACCAATTTCTTTTTGCATTGTATAAAAAACTGTTCTTAATATTCTGTTATATACATTAGTAAGAAGGTTTCCTTCTTTAAGTACAATATCAACTTCTTCTGGTGTTGCGTCAGGGTTAAGAGGTTTTGGCAGAAAACTTACGTTGTTGTTTGTGACATTCATTCCTAAAAAGTGCATTCTGAGTTGCTCTGGAGTGTAGTAATTCAAAAACTCTTTTGCCATTGGTGCTTTAAACTGTCCTGAAGAACTTGCTTTTTTGTTCATAAACAATAGGTGTTTTATTGGAACAATAGTTGTGTTTTGTAGTTGACCATCAGGTGCAGGGAATTTAGGATTTGTGCCCTGCATGTGAAGCCAAATTGCTTGCTGTGCTGGGCCATAGAAAGAAAGGTTATCTTCACCAATAAATTGGAAAACTCGTGCGTCAGTGCTGCACCAAAACTTTTTCCACTCATCTTCAGGCTTACCAACAGATTTAAGATAAGTTATTGTTTCACTTATTGGTGCCCAAAGGCTTTCTGGCCATACATAGAAAGTTTGATCTTTTATGCCATCAATTTCAGGGCAAGGAACACCCCAACTGTCATTTCCTGTCAGTCTGAAAGGAACAAGAGTTTTGCCAGTGCGGTATCTTACCAAATTTTCTGTCAGAATTTCACATGCTGTCTCACGGTCAGATAATTTTTCAAAGACAAGGTTTACGCTTGGCCCATTTTTGTCCACTATTTCAAATGGAGGAAGATCGAGGGAATTAATTTTTGCAACAAGCTCTCTCTTAACATAGATTTCAGGTTTTTTCAAAAACTCTTTGATTTCTTTAAACATAAATGGAGCAGTGTCTCCACGTTTTTCGATTGAAGAAAGCCATGTCCACATTTCATCAGTGCATTTGTCAAGGTCAAAATATAAATTTTCAACTTTTACAAGCTCTGGTTTTTCTCCACTTAATGCGCTTACAGGATCGATCAAATCGACAGGGGAGTATTGATGCCCCATGTCGCACTCATCTGCATAACCCTTTTCACCAGGGCAGCCCTCTATTGGACATTTACCAATAACCTGTCTGCCATTGAGTAAGGTTTTCAGTTTTGGGTCAAAAAATTGCAAAGAAGAACGTTTTGAAAGCATTTTTGCATCAAGCAAAGTTTTCACAAAATACTCGCTTACTTTTTTATGATTTGAGAACATAGGCTCAAGAGCAGATGCACCAAAGAAATTGTGAGATATCTCATAATCTTGCATGGTTTGTTTTTGCAGTTTATGATTATGCTCAACAAATTGTTTTATATTGTTAAATGCGCAATTTCCACTTTCTTTAAGTTTTCTGTATGTTTCAGTTGCCGTGCTTCCAAAACAGTCTGTTCCAGAAACAAAGATAACATTTTCGTTGCCAATTCTGTCGCGCATAAAGCGTGCAAAAGTGTCAGCCCTAAGGGTCAGCGCAGCATGAGCAAAGTGCATTTCTTTATTGCCATATGGCATACCGCTTGTAACAACCGCTCTTAAAGGGAAGTTTGGTCGTCTTTCCCATCTTTCTTTACCAACAAGATCAATAATTTTATTGTTCATAATTTCTCCTTACAAGTTTGTCATATCATACTTTCAAATTTTATGTGATGTGATTTCAAAATAAAAATCACTCTGTTGCGAGTGACTTATTATTTCACAAGCAACAAAATACTTGTGCAAAGATTTGCACAAAAATTATCTATTTTGTTGCTGTAATTTAATATTTCTCATAACTTTATTGTAACACCTCAAAAAATAAAAGTCAATAAAAATATGCAGATATGATTTAATTAAAAGATTTTGTAGATTTACATTATGCAAAACATTTAAAAATTGTTCGAATCCGCACCGAATATGCAATAAAAAATTGACGCAAAAATGCGTCAACTTTTTATGGTGCACCCGGAGGGATTTCGTCGCAACATGCTCTTTTTGCTTCATTTTGATTTACAATCAAAATTTTGCCTTTGCGAGTGGTTGCTCCTCTCCCCACAAAATCGCTTATGCAATTTTGCGTGGACCCCAGTTTGTTCGAATCCGTACCGAATATGCAATAAAAAATTGACGCAAAAATGCGTCAACTTTTTATGGTGCACCCGGAGGGATTCGAACCCCCGACAACACGGTTCGTAGCCGTGGACTCTATCCAGCTGAGATACGGGTGCAAAAGAGGGATTTTGCAAGGGTATGCCTTTGGCACACCCTTAGCGTGATTAAGTATAGACGAAGATTTGTAAATTGTCAATATTTTTTTAATTTAATTTCAAGATTTGATGTTATTGTATAATAATATTGACAATATGTTGCAAATACAATTGATTTATGTTACAATTAAATTAGTTAACAATAATGAGAGGTATTATATGTCTGAAGAAGTAAAAATGTCGCTTCTTGATGAAATCAAAAAGGATAAAGTCAGAGATAATCCATCTGTTGAGGTTTTGAATTTTAAGTCATTGGATGAAATAGAAAATTTTTTCCAAGGGCGTCCAAGAACTTATTCAAATTTGTCTAGAATAAATATAGAGTTTGATTGCAACAAGACTGATTATCAAAAAATTCAAGAATTTTTGAGTAAATTTCAAGGTCAACCTATTGATGTTTCTTTCAGTGTGAAAGGTTTGCGCGTTGCTGATGCTGAAAATATTGTGGAACTTGAAGAGTTTATACAAAAGAATAATAATGGAAAAGTTTTTATAGCAAGTGATTTTGATTATAAAGAATACGTTTTATCAGAAACATTAAGTGCACAACAAAAAGCAAATGAAATTGTTAAAAATTTGAAAGATTCTGATCTGTCTCCCTTTGAAAAATATATGGCTATTTATAATTTTCTTACAACAAAGGTATATCATGAGTCTGATGATGATCTATCAAAGTCCCGCAATCTTATCTCGGTTCTTAATGGTGATGATATAGTTTGTGTTGGGTATGCAAAGTTGATGAAATATTTGTGTGATGAAGTTGGGATACCTTGCATATGTCAAGAGTCAGAAGTTTACAATAGAACAGATGGTCGACCTATTGGTGGGCATGAAAATAATATTGTTTGCATTGATGATGATAAATATAATATTCATGGTATATTTTATTCGGACGCATGTTGGGATTCCTCTACGATAGTCAATGGAAGAGAACAAAAACGTACCCTAAATCATTGTCTAATACCTTTAACGGACAAAAATAAACTCAATGCTGATGTAAAGACCAGACCTCAATTTAATCATTTTTATAGTAATCATTTTAGTGATAATGAATACTTAAATACAGTTATTGATTCGCGTATGTTGATGTATTATCCAGAGACAAAAAGTTTTACATTAAAAACTATTGGTAAAGATGAAAATTATATAAAAGAGGTGGAAAAGAAGGCTACAGATATTGTAAATGATGATCAAAGAGTTGCAAATGCATGCGATTTGCTTGAAAAACTGTTTAACGAAAATGGCATAAAAGATAATGTATATGAATGTAATCCACCAAAATCTTTACATTTTGAAACAATGTTGGCATTATGTATGTCAAAAAATCCTGATATGGATCTTATAAATGAAAATATTCAAAGATTAAAACAGACTGACAAAAAATATAGAGCAAATAAAAGCATAATTTCAAAAATCGCTGATAAGTGGAACACATTGACAGGTAAGTCAAAAGAGTTTAAGTTTTCAGAAACAATAAAAGGAGATCTTGTTTTATATAGAGAGAATAATGAATTAACTAAGGTTCAATTAATTGACTCTATATGTCAAGTTAAATTATCTATGGACATTGCAAATGATTTACGTCCAAAAATTGATTCTCAGCCTATATCTATCAATTCATATAATAGAGCAATGAATGAAGTTTGTAAACACGAAGGTATGTCTGAAGCAGAAACAAAAGCTGAAGTAAAAGGGTATTTTGATAGGACAGAAGCAACAATTCTTAATTCTTATACAGAGGGAGCGACAAATAAATTATATACAAAAACTAAAGAGATATATGAGCGACGAAAAAATCAACAAAGTCAACAAAATAATAATGACGGTGAAATTGAAAAATAATAAAGTGACGCGAGATGCGTCATTTTATTTAATAAATACATTTATTTGAAAATTACTCTTGAAAGTTATAAGTTTATGTAGTATAATGCTTTGCATATGGAAAAAATTATGAATAAAGAAGAATTAAATGACCAACTTAACGATTTAAAAAGAGAATATAAAGAACTAAATGATCATCAAAAAATAAATGAAGAGCTATGTGAAAAGCAAGAAAAACAATTGAAAAGTTATGTAACAATGTCCGGCTTAAACAAAGCTTTTATCCCATTTGATGTCGTAACTTTTTGTCTTGGTATAAGTGACATTGCACTTGGTCAGCCTGTTTTGGGATCAGTTTTTGCAGGCATAGGGGCTGCTGGGTTTATATTAAAAATATTTAGTTTAAAAAATTATAAGAACAAAATAAGCGAAACAAAAGCTGGTATTGCAATTGGTAAGTTTGCTCAAGTGGTAAATGAAAGGACAAAAAAAGAAATGGAACAAGAAATTGATTGGTTAACAGATAAAATTTACGAAAATCCAGAATATGAACGTTAAAATTAAAATCACTTTAAAAACATAAAGTGATTTTTTATATGTTTATTTTTCAAAATTGTTTTGCAGATCTTTTAAAAGATGATATAATGCAAAAAAAAGGGGAATGTAAATGATACAAATAAGCAATAAACTGCAAAGTTTAAAAACTATTAAACAGTTAAAACTTAATAATATGCCAGTTGAATATTTTGAGGTCTATGATAAAGAACTTTTAAAGGAATTTTTCGACAAGTATGATTATAAATACTATGTGGTGCGAGATTTCGGTCATGCTTCATCACAGTTTTTCAGATTTAATGTTACAAAAGAAGAAGTTTATGATTATGTAAAAGACGCTGAAAAATTTGCAATTAATGTGAGCACTTCAAATTTCAAAGGTCATCAAATTTGTACGGGTGCAATACTGATCAGAAGAAACATGAATGTTACTTTAAGTGTTTGTTGTAAAGATGAATGCTCTGTCCGTCAGGCGGAGGTTAACCCAGAGTATTCATTTAATTGTGATATTGATGACAAAAGATTAAATCAGATTGATGGACTTGACCAAGTGATTGATTATATCTTTAAGAAAAACCTTTTTGACTATATGGTGGAGTTCTCTTCCTTTGATATTCCTGTCGGTATTCAAAATGAGAAAGTCATTGTATTTGAATTGAGAACAAATTATTGATAAAAAGAGAGATTTTTAAATCTCTCTTTTATTTTTTATTATTCTTTGCCTAATTCAAGGCCTAATTCAAGGTCATCATATAAATTTAACAAATTTTGGCCAACTTTCATACCAATTTTTAATTTATCAAAACTTTCAGGATATTGACTGGCCATAACAAATAGTCTTAAATTTTCATCAAAATTTTCAACCAGTTTAGGATTTAGATTTTTGTTAATTTTTTTAGTTGTATTATAGTTATCTATATCATTTATAATGGCTGACTCGCAAAATGATTTAATTGCATCATATTTCGATTTGCTATATGTTTTTTTTGCAAGCTCGCGATCAGTTTGTAAATCTATAACATTGTTTAATAAGTCTGCAATATTTAAAAGCTCGATTTTATTATCACATGATTTGAGAAGATTATAAATAATATGAAGTGCGGACTCTTTTTCTGCAAGGCCTTCTTCAATACTATAAAGAGAAAACAGTGCTGCACCATCTTGATAAATATTGCAGATATTCATGAGTTTTCTGTCATATTTTTTCTCTTTATAAAATTCATTAATATCTATGTCACTGTAAAGATTAAGGTCACATTTATCTTTCATATGATCATATACATAAGCGTGGTATCCCTCATGAGTAACAGAGCTTGCCATATGTAAGCCGTCGAACAAAGTTGGTTTTGGAATAGATATGAAACTTGGTGCTTCATAATAGAAAAGACCACCAACATCACTGTTCATATCCTCATCAACAACAAGCTCGCGAGCTTTGCGATTTTGAATATTGCTGTTTTCAATTTCGTACTTTTGCAAAAGGTCTATCTTTTCTTTGTAAGACAGTTCATTCCAATATTTTAAAATTTGCAAAAGCAAAGTATTTTTCATATGAACAATTATAACATTAAAATTCAATAAGTTCAATAGCTATTTTACAGATTTTGTGGCAACAATGAAGTTTTGATTATAATTTGATATTGACAAGGTTTTAAGCTGATGTTATACTTTAACTAATACAAAGGAGAAGTTATGGAACTTAAAATTTTTGATCAAAAAGCTTTATACAATATACACAATAGTGCAGTTGATGGCAAGATCATTACAAAATCATTTGTTGATCCATTCAATATTTCACAACAGGATTTATTATATATTTTGGAAAATTCGGTTGGACAGTATACTGAAGATAATAAAGGTCATGGTACTAAAGCTCCTCAATTTATTTGCCCAAATGGCGTTGCGTGTGCAGACATTGTTGATGCGCTTAAAACAATTTATAAATCTCAATATAAAAAGGCTATAAGAAATGCTGATGAATTTATAGTACTTTTTACAGATATTTATTTTGAGACAGAGAGAGAGTTTGACGAAGTAACTGGCAAATATTCTGATCCAAAGCTGAAAATAAAGTATGTTATTGAATTTAACACTGATGAAGTATTGGGAAAAGAAGATGTCGAAAAGTTATTTGCTTGTCGTGATGCAGCTTTAAAGTATAAAGCAAAAAAAGAAAAAAAAGAAGAAACAGAAAAAGGTGCATAAATAGCACACACAATAATAAAAAGTGCCGTTAGGCACTTTTTATTTATCATAATCTTCTAAAAAGTTGTGTTTATTTCCTTGTTTATCTTTATAGGTGATAACTGTTGAAAGATTGACGTTTTCCACGCTTTTAAAGATGTTTTGCTCTATGCAAGGGTCTTCCTTTGCAATATTTGCAATAATTTCTTTTACTTTTTTGCGCTTACTTTCTGTTGGCTCATCTTTGTTTTCATTATAATTTTTTTCTGTAAACTTGCAAGCACATTGCAGAAATTTTAATTCATTATAATCACGCCAATGTTTAATATCTTTTTCCCTGATCAAATATAGTGGGCGTATTAATTCCATATTTCCAAAATTGTCACTGTGGAGTTTTGGCATCATGGTTTGAACTTGTCCACCATAAAGCATTCCCATCAGTATTGTTTCAATCACATCATCATAATGATGCCCAAGTGCAATTTTGTTGCAGCCTAATTTTTCTGCTTGGCTGTAAAGATGTCCACGTCTCATTCTTGCGCAAAGATAGCATGGCGATTTTTCGATATTAAATACATTTGCAAATATGTCTGTTTCAAAAAAAGTCAGAGATATGTTCATATTTTTTGCATTTATCTCTATATTTTTGCGGTTTTCTGCACTGTAACCTGGATCCATGCATAAAAAGACAACTTCAAATGGAATTTCAGTAAATTTTAAAAGCTCTTGGAAAAGTTTTGCCATAAGGAAGCTGTCTTTGCCTCCCGAAATACAAACTGCAATTTTGTCGTTTGGCTTTATTAAGTCATAGGTTTTTATGGCTTTTATAAACTTGCTTAGAATAGTTTTCCTAAATTTTTTTTGAAGGCTTAATTCAACTTTTTGTGCAAATTGTTTTTCATCAGTTATTATTGAGTTGTTTTGCATTGAATTTGTCATTTTTTTGTACCTTTGCTATATTTTATCACCAACCATTTAAAATTTCAACAATATGTCGATTTTATTGCTGATTTTTCTTTAGTTCATTTAATACAATTTTCGTCAAATTTTGATAAAGTTAGTTTTTTGTATTGTTTGAAAATATGCTTGTATTTGATACTTTGTTTATATGAGAGTTATTAAAAACTGGGTTATCAAGTACAGAAAAGAGATATTCACGTATTTATGTCTTTTTATTTGCTTCCTTATTTTGGCAAGAGCAAATGTGATGCATAAGATTTATCCATATGCATTCAGTTTTTTGTTTACCCTTATTTATCTTAATAAAAATGTATTAATTTTATCATTGTTTTATTTTGTAAGTATGTTTATTCAAAATCCCACTATTGAGGGAATAATAATTGCACTTTCAACAGTTTCTGTTGCAGTATTGGCTTTTTTGATCTTTAAAATTGCCAAAAAGAAGATGCCAATTTACGCAGCCTATATTTTTTGCATTTTAAGTCAGGCTGGTTTTTTATATTTTAATATCAATACAACATATCAAATTGTTACAAGTTGTATCACAATTTTGGTTGGGCTTTGTTTTATGTATATCTCTCACATTGCGTTTAGTGCAATTTTTTTCAGAGGCCTGCAAAGTCGCTTTACAACTGATGAGAGTATTTGTTTTGGTCTGTTCTTAATTGCATTTTTCAGCGGATTGTTTGGCATGTACATTGGACAAGTAAATTTAAGTTTTGCTTTAACAGTTTTTGCGCTTTTATGTATATCTCGTTTTTTAACAAAAAGTGCGACTATTTATTTTTCGGTTATTGCTGGGCTGGGTTTTTCTTTTGTAAATGCAAGTGTAATTTTTATTGCAATATTTGCAATTTTTGGGCTTATTTGTGCATGTTTTTCGCAAAATACAAGAATTTTCCCTTCAATTTTGCTACTTTTGTGTGACTGCGTCTTTGGGCTATTTTTAAATGCTTACGCAATGTATAATTATTTGAATATTTTAACTTTGCTGGCATGTGTTTTGCTGTTTTTGTGTGTGCCAAACTCTCTTTTTTGTTACCTTAAAAACTTCAGCTGGAGTTATGATGGTGAGTTGGCATCGGATTTTCTTATTTTGGGGAAACAGGAAGAATTTAAAAATAAACTGCTGGAGCTTTCTTCTCTGTTTCGTCTTATGCAAGTCGAATACAGAGATTTAAGCATAGGAAATGTCAATAAGCAAGAGTATTGTGACATGCTTACTAATGAAATCATCACCAGGCATTGCGCTCTTTGTATAAATAAAGATGTCTGCAGTGACAATCAGCAAATAAAAGAAGGTATTAATCAGCTTATCGCCTTTGGTATTGAAAAGGGAAAAGTTACGATACTGGACGCAAATAATTTACTTATGGGAGTTTGTAAAGATATTTCATCACTTATTTCACAAGTTAATGTGGCGCTGAAAAGCTATTTTGAATATCGTGAGCAAGTGTGTGTTTCTGATCAAGGTAAAATGCTTGTAAGTTCACAAATGGGGGCGACTGGCAAAATCTTTGGAGAGCTTGCCAGCAAAGTTCAACAAGAAGATGTACTTGATCATAAAAGTGCAACGCTTATTTTAAATGAGTTGACACAAGCAAAGGTTGTTGTCAACGAGTGCGAGGTTATAAGCAGTAAACAGGGTGTAAAACAAGTTGTTTTAGTTGTACGAAACAGCGATGTTGTGCGTCCAGAAATTTGCAAAGTGTTAAAAGATGTTTTTGGTATTAATTTCAGTCTTTTAAAACAAACTTTTGCACATTTTGCAGGGTGGAGCATACTTTTGTATCAGCCTGCAGATAAGTATAAAATTATGGTGGGCTATGCACAAAAGGCAAAAGATGGTGTCAATGGTGACACTTATGCTTATAAAAAGATAGGAAGTGGAAGATATCTTTTTGCAATTGCTGATGGCAAAGGCCATGGTGAAAAAGCAAGGAGACTTTCGTCAGCCGCATTGTCAGTTATTGAAAGCTTTTATAAGTCTGGTATTTCATCAGAAACAGTGATTGCAAGTGTAAATAAACTTATGTTGCCAGCGGGGGAGGAAAATTTTACAACTATTGATATTTGTGTGTTGGATCTTTCACTTGGTAAGGCTGACTTTGTGAAAATAGGAGCCACTGTCAGCGTTATTAAAAGTGGTAATCAAGCCAGTATCATAAGCTCTGACAGTCTGCCTCTTGCAGTTATGGAAAATATTTATCCAAAAACTGAACAAAAAGTGCTTAAAATTGGGGATATAATTGTGCTTGCTTCAGATGGTGTTGTTGATGCCTTTACAAGCCCTGAAAGTTTTGCTGATTTTGTAAATAATGAAAAAATCATAAATGTGCAGATGCTTGCAGAAAGTATTTTGGAAGAAGCAGAAAGCAGAACCACTCATCAAGATGATATGACTGTTATTGCAGTAAAACTGAATCAAAATTTTGCATAATTGTTGCACCTTTTGCTAAAATTGGTTATAATTATGTATATGGAGAGAATTATGAACATTTCTTGCAAAATTATTGAAGGCTTTGTTACAAAAAATGATAAAGTTTTGGTTGGTGTAAGTGGTGGTGCAGACAGTATGTGTTTGCTTGATATTTTACAAAAAGCACAAAAGCAAATGGGGTTTAGCTTGATAGCTGTGCACGTCAACCATTGTCTTCGCGGTGAAGAGTCTGACCGAGATGAAATGTTCGTAAGAAAATACTGTGAAAAAAATGGCATTGATTTTATTTGTGAAACTGTTGATGCACTGAAGCATTCAAAAAAGTATGCAAAATCTGTAGAACAGGCTGCAAGAGAATTACGATACGCGGCTTTTGATAAAATTATGCAAAAGGAAAAGGCGACAGTTTTGGCAGTTGCTCATCACAAAGATGATCAGGCAGAGACAGTGCTTATGCACATTGCAAGGGGAAGTAGTTTAAAAGGCGCAAAGGGTATGGCTCTTAAAAGTGGCTATATTTTAAGACCTCTTTTGAACTTTACAAGATGTGATATTGAACAATATAATGAAGAAAATAAAATTCCAAGCATAAAAGACTCGTCAAATGATGATATCAATTACAGCAGAAACTTTTTTAGACATAAAATTATTCCAGATATGGAAAAAGTTTATCCTGACGCAGTAAGTGCAGTTTGTAAATTTGCCGACAAGTGCGCAATAGATGATGACTTTATTACCTCTTGTATTCCAACGAAGATGTTGGTTTATAGAGATGATTTTGTAAAAATTTTAAACCAAGTAAATGAACTTCACATTGCACTTTCTTCCAGAATTATTAAAAGTGCTTTTGAACATTTGGGTGCATACTACGATATTGAACAAAAGCACATTTTACAGATCAAAGAACTTTTCAACATGAAAAATGGAAGTAAGATAAGTCTGCCTTTTAAAATGATTGCATTTAAAGAATATGATGGAGTTGTGATTACCTTTAAAAAGCAATTTGCTGAAGAAATGGTTTACCCCTTCAAATTGGGTAAGACTCAAATTCCTGACTTTGGTGAAATAAATGCCGTCATGCTTTCAGATGACAGTTTTGCAGAGTTTGGTGATGGTAACCACTATGTTGATTTTGACAGCATACCAACTGATGCGGTTTGGAGAACAAGGCAAGAGGGTGACATTTTTGCTAAAATTGGCAGCGGCAGCAAAAAGCTTAATGACTATTTTATTGACAAAAAGATACCTCAAAGAATGCGTGACCAAGTACCAGTTTTGGCACATGGTAATAAAATTTTAGTTATCGCTGACCTTGACATCTCTGACAGTGTCAAGATTACCAATGGCACAAACAGCATTGTTAAAATATCTTATAAAAAGACAAGTGCAGACTAAAAATTTTAACAAAATTTGATATAGATTGCTTTGTGCTTGACATAAATATAAAGGTTATATATACTTAAGGAAGAGGGAAGAGGCATGGGAATTTTTAGAAAAAGATTTAGTATCATAAGACTTATTCTTGGCATTGTTGTTGCTGGGGTATGTTTGTATTTGCTTCTTCGTGGGCAAATAAACTATAACATAGTTCACTAGGAATCACATGAGAAAGAAAAATAAAACTGCAAATTTTTTTATAAAGCTTTTCATAATATTGTCTGTTTTAACAACAGTATTTTTCTCTGTGTATCTTGCACTTGATATGTTGATTGTTCCAAAATATTTTAAAGCCTATGGCATTGACAATATGCAGGAACTTGTAAGCACATTAAAAACTCTTTATACCAGCCCAAAAGAGTCCAAGATGATAACAAACGGATACAGCAAAATTGACATGGACTCTGCAACAAGCAAACTTATTGATGCTGGGTTCCCAACGACTTATGACAATACCATTGACTATCGTACAATTGCAGACGGCGGAGATTTGGGATTGGTTGATGGTGAATATAAATTTACTGATAAAGAAATTGCAGCAATTATTAACCAAATGCTTGAAAGTGGGATTTTGGAAAGTAAATTGCCAAATTTGCAATACATTGATACTTCAAGTATAAAAGTGCTTGAAGTTGATATTAACCCAGTGGCTTTGCAAGATGGTGGCTTTTCGCATGACAGTGCAGACATAAAATTTATTTTCAAATTTGATACATCTTCAGTCAGAACTCAAATTGCTGAAGCAATGGATACTCCAATGTTCCTTTTGAACATGATTTTGCCAAAAACTCTTTATATTACTACCGAATTCAACATCACAATCAATGAAAGCGGGGAATATATTATGAGTGGTGGAACTGTTGGTATAAACAACAGAACTGCTAAACAAAGTGAAATTCTGCTTGATTTGCTTATCAGTTTTATTTTTGAAAAGGAAGATGAGATGACCACTGCCAAACTTATTTCAGAGTTTGAAAATTTAATTCCAAGCGGTCTTGAGTTGCTTGGTAAAATCTCGTTTGAAAACCAAATAACTACAGAGGGTTATAAGGGGATTATATTAACCATAGAATAATTTTCGGAAGATACTTTCCGAAAATTTTTATAAGGAGGAAAATATGAAAAACAGAAATGGTGAGTTGGAAATTTTGTATTTTGGAAACTTTGAGGACAGAATCTCTATTGTTGATGACGAGGTTAAGAAAAATCGAGAAAACGAAAAGCGAGATACTTTTGTCACAAAGATAAATGCTCTTAAGTTTTCAAATGGTGAGGGTAAGGTAAAACTGACAAAATCTGTTCGTGGAAAAGATGTCTATATAATCAGTGATGTGTCCAACTATAGCATGAAATATACAATGTATGGCCATGAAAATTATATGTCGCCTGATGAGCATTACCAAGACATAATCCGTACCATTTCTGCAATAGCCGGCAAGGCCGAACGAATCAATATCATCATGCCACTGCTTTACGCAAGTCGTCAGCACCGCCGTACTGGGCGCGAGTCGCTTGATTGCGCGATTGCTCTGCAACAGCTTGAAAGGCTTGGTGTCAGCAGCATATTGACTTTTGATGCCCATGATCCAAACATACAAAACGCAGTGCCATATGGCAGCTTTGATTCAATTTTCCCGGTTTATCCAATTTTGAAACAATTTATTGCGGACAATAAAGAAGATATTGATAAGGATAAGATGGTGGTTGTCAGTCCAGATGCGGGGGCTATGAACAGGGTGATTCAGTATGCCAGCATGCTGTCACTTAATGCCAGTATGTTCTTTAAGCGCAGAGATTATACGCGTGTTGTCAACGGCAAAAATCCAATCATAGCACACGACTATATGGGTCCAGATGTCAATGGCAAAAGTGCACTTATTATTGATGATATGATTGCCAGTGGCGAAAGTGTTGTTGACATATGCAATCAACTTAAATCACGTGGCGCAAAAGATATGTTTGTTATTGCAACTTTTGCATTTTTCACTGAAGGTACTGAAAAGTTTGATAAACTTTATGAAGAAGGTGTCATTAAAAAAGTTTATACCACAAACGCAAGTTATATTCCTGAAGAACTTAAGCAAAAACCATGGCTTTGCGTTGTGGATTTGTGCAGATTTTTGGGGCTTATTATTCATACACTTAACAGTGGTGAAAGTCTTTCTCCGCTTCTTACCAGCGAAGATAAAATCAAAGCGTTGTTAAAGAAACTATAAACGTAATTTGCAATTATAATAATTACTGTGCCAATTTTGTTTGACAGAACCAATTAAAATGATTAATATATAAATATATTAAACTTACACATAAAAGTGACAAGTCAGGGCGACAATAAGAGCAAATGATAAAAAGTGAAAATGTAAGAG
>CAKJZE010000049.1 GCA_918285425.1 Clostridiales bacterium | reverse complement strand
TCTTGTAAATTATAAAGGAAACAACATTGATCTTGCGTTATCTTATTATAATGATGAGGCATACATTAAATTCCAAGACATATACGTAAAAGCAGAAAAAGAAAATATTGAAAAAATTATTGCATTAATTTCAAATAATGTATCATTTGATAGTGTTGACACAAGTGCAATATTAAACAATTTGTTGTCAATGAAGCTGATTGGAACAGTTAAAAATTTAATTGCTGTATTCACTGAAGAAGACATTAATGCAATAAAAGTTATAAGCATAAATTCAAATTTAATAAAATTAATAATAAATAAAAACTATCTTGATATTGAAGAAGATTTACAAATAACAATTACGCTTGACGATTCAAATATTGTTGCACTTGAAATTAATAATCTTGAGCTTGACGTCGATGTAAAAGGATCAGTGAAGATTAATCTTGACAGAAGTGATGTTGAAACTGTTACAGTTGACGAAGATAAGTACCTTGATGTATTTAACTTTATTGATAATATTAAAGCACTTGAAAATGCAAACATCATAAATGCAGATATTACATTTGATCTTTATGATTTAGTTAATAATGAATATGTAAGTGATTTTGGATTTACTGGCGTTATAAATAAAAATCATACTCAAGATACATTGCTTGCATTGGCAGACTTTATAGTCAGATATAAACAAAACATATTTAATTTACAAGGCAAGTTGGAAAATTCTGACATATTTGCCAACATCAATGGATTTAAGATAAGAATTGATTCTGATAAAGTTCTTTACACAATGCACAAGATTCTTGGTCTTGCAGATATGGATACTGATGAATATGATGATCTGATAAACAGAATACTTAATATTCTTGGTGGACAAGCAATTTCAGAGGCATTTGCCGGTTATGACTTTGGTGATGGACTTGACCAAACTTTTGAAGATCTTAAAGATGACATAAACATTAATATAGACAATACTTTAAGTCAAATTTTGGAAAATGTTAAGATAGACAGTGAAAAAATTGTCCTTTCAGTCGATCTTACTTGTATTGGTCTTGAAATTAAACTTGACATTATCGTAAATATTGCAGATGGCAATTTGACCTATGTAAAGATTGACAAGTTGAAAATTGGTGACAAATATATAGATTTAACAATAAGTATAGATCAGACTGCATCAATTATAGGATTTATGGACGAAGAAGATAAAGTGCCATATCTTGATATCAAGTCATTGGCTGATCTTGCAGAAAGAACCTATGAAACTGTGAAAAACGGATCAATTAGTGGTGAAGTTGCATTTGACTTTAAGTTTAATGGAAATATCAATCATATAGTTGCAAACTATGGATTAAAGATTGCAGACAAGAAGCTTACTGCATTTATGACAACCACATTTAATGGCTTGAATATTAATATCTATTATGTTGATGGCGTCTTCTATTTGGATCTTGGTGGAGTAAGCAACAGAGCGGACAACAGATTGCAGATAAAAGCTACGTTTGAAGAGCATGAAGCTTTGTTTGCTTGGATTAAAGACGAGTTTGGTTTTGATATTTTAACTGAAATTAAAAATGTGCTTGGAATGGAAGAAAATATTGATCTTAACCACATAAGAAGAGTGATTAAAGGTGAGACAAGTTTAAATTTCAGTATTGATGAGATACTAAACATGCTTGCTAATTTTGATCTCAATATTATAAAGGGTGCAGAGTTTAGTGAAGGTGAACTTCAAGCAAAATTGTCATATGGCATTGATATTGGTTGCTTCTATGATGATTTGGTTAACAGGGTAACACTTGGCTATAACAAGAGTAGTGAGGATAACAATTATCAATACTATCTTGATATTACAGTTGTTGATTTTGACGATATTATACTTGATAATATAAACAGTGGAGATTATGTTTCATATAAAGTTATCACTGATGCAATTTCAGCTGTGATGAATACAATTCAAGAAGATCCGCTTGAGTTCTTTGCAAAAGTTAACTTCTATGAAAGTAATAGTAAGTCTGATAGATATTTAAATATTGGTTTCCAAGATGACATATTCTTTATTGATTTCTATGGAATGAGAATAAAAATTGCAAGAAACAGTTTGTCACAAGTACTTTCAATGGCACTTGAAGTTATGGGTCTTGATCCAAACCTGGCAAGCTTAATCGGTGAGGTTGCCGATACAACTGAAATAGATACAAGCAACTTGCAATCATCACTTCCTGCAATTGACCTTGGAAATCCATTCACAATGCTTAACTATTTAAAGAGCATAACATTAAAAGATGGTGTATTTACGATTCTTATTGACAGTGCATTATTTAACAGCACAACGGGTAAAGATTTCGAAATTAAACTTTCAACAGCAAATGGAAGAATAACAAAACTTGAAGTTAATAATGTTTACACAGATGCAGAAACAAACAGTTATATAAATGCATCGATCGTGTTTGAAAGAAGAATTTCAAATAGTGCAACTTCATCATATATTGATCTTTCAAATAGTGTGGATTTAATTAAAGCATTCCTTAACACATCTCAACTTAATGACTATCTTGTTCAAGGAAAGGTTATGCTTTCAGTTTCAAGCATAGATGCGGCAAAGATTGATGTTGATTTCCGTGTTAAACTTGACGAAAACAAAAAACCAATAATATCATTGACGCTTTCAAATTACCCAATGATTGTTGAAGTAAATGATGCAAATACTAATGAGAAAGGCGGAACCCTTACTCAAATGAGATACAGAACAATTTCAATCTATTACAAAGATGGCGAGATGTATCTTAAAACCTATGACGATGCTTATAAGTATAAACTTTTAGGCATAACTATGGCAGATTATAAATCATATGAACGAATCACACGCATAACTCCGGGCTATCTTATCGATAATATCAAATACTATTTGAATTGGCTTCTTGGATTTACGTCAATGATTCAGAATAAGATTGACGAAGCAATTGATGTTTCAATGAATTATAACGGAAATGACGATTATTCAAACATCATTTTAAGCTACTCTAAGTCAGGCAACAGCCACTATATCAAACTTAACTTGCAAAAGATTGCTCATAATGATGATATAGGTGAACTCAGCATCACGCTTACAACAACAAATAATGCGTCAACCGGCTATAAAGATTATTTGTATGCTATGGATATTGATATGAAGATGCTTGACAACTTATTGTCACTTAAAACAGACAGCAGTAATAAACTTTATTTAAAGAACATTGGTCAAGCGGTTGACATCACTTCTGCAAATAACTTTATCAACAACTATGCTTACAATCCATATGGAGAGTATGCAAAAGAGGGCAGTGGCTCATTCAGTCAAACAAACAAAAAGACAATCACAATCACATTGAATAAAGACGGCGGAACAGGCGCTTCAAGTTTGAGTGGAAATCTTGGCTCAAATATGACTCTTCCAACACCAACAAAGGTTGTGGACAATGGTGTTACAAGAACAACATATACATTCCTTGGCTGGTTTGATGCTGATGGAAATAAGTGCACACTTACATACTATCCAGCAAATAATATGACACTTACAGCACATTGGGAAATTGCTTCAGTGCAATATTATAAAACTTTGACAGTTATAAACAATAACGGAACAAACAATCAAACATATAAACAGCTGCAGTACACAAATGTTAATATTTCAGCTCTTTCTGACTATGTTGTTGATGATGGTGTAACAAGAAATACATACACATTCCTTGGTTGGGCACTTGGTGGTGTGAATATTGGAAAGAATGTTACAATTGAGCTTGATGACAACAAGACAATCGTTGGACTATGGAACGAAGTTGTTGTTTACTATCGCACTGCAACATTTGACAGCAATGGTGGAACGTCAGTACAAAATAATAAACAACTTGAAGGAACAGTGATAACACTTCCAACAATTATAAAAGCGACATATGATGATAACATTGTAAGAATAATTTACACCTTTACTGGCTGGAGTGATGGATCAAACATTTATACAGGCGGTACTGCTTATACTTTGACACAAGATGTTCACTTTGTGGCTGTGTTTGATGAGAATATAACTAACTACTATGATCTTGTTGTAAATAACAATAATGGTACAGACAGTTATGTTACAAGAAATCTTGATGGAACACAAATACCTGTTTCAGCTCTTGCTGACTATATTGTTGATGATGGTGTAACAAGAAATACATACACATTCCTTGGTTGGGCACTTGCCGGAAACAACATAGGTAAAAATGTCACAATCAACCTTGACGACAATAAAACAATAAATGGATTGTGGCAAGAAGTTGTTGTATATTACAGAACTGCAACATTTAACAGCAATGGCGGAACAGCAGTCGCAAATAATAAACAACTTGAAGGTACAAACATCACTTTGCCAAACATTACTAAAACAACATTTGATAATGGTGTTATGAATATTGTTTACACCTTTGTAGGTTGGAGTGATGGATCGGCTGTTTACGCAGGCGGAACTGCTTATTCATTGACACAAGATGTTCAATTTACCGCTGTATTTGATGAGTATGTAAGAGAATATCATACAATCTCAATAGTTAATGATATGCTTGGCATAAATCAAACCTTGAAAGAACTTAATGATCATGAAGTATATGTATTGCCAACACATGAAACACAAGTTGTGGAAGATGGAAATGTAAGATACTATTATGACTTTATTGGTTATAAAGATCAAAATAATAATTCAATTACTGAATACAATTTTGCAAGTGATATTGTTGCAACTGCACAGTATCAGGAAGATGTTTCAAGACGTGTTTATATCAGTACATTGACAGTTTATAACTATGACGGAACAGTTCTGGTCTCACAAACAAAGACAAATGGTGAAGAAGTTGTATTGCCAGAGCTTCCAGATGTTGTTGAATATGATGAATTCGTTGGCTCAAGAGAATATCATGTAATTCTTAACTTTGTTGGATACAGTGAGTATTTGACAGAAATGCCAAACCACGATGTAACAATCTATGCGAACTATAATGAAGTTTCAAGAAGAGGTTACTACACTTTAAATATCTATGACATCAACACTTTAACTGCACAAATAAATAACTCTATTGTTTCAACAACAATGCTTGAAGGTGATACAGTAACATATCCAACACTTGCACACACTGAATATGATATAACAGTTGGTGGTGAGACCGGACATTATGTATTTAATGGTTGGGATTCAAGTGTAACAACAATGCCTACAAGTGATTTGACAATACAGGCAACATATTTAACTTATTATACTTTGACATTCTATGATATCAATTCGTCAAGTGGCCAAATCACAAGACAGTTGTCTTCAACAAGAGTTCTTGTTGGTGCAAGCATAAGTTATCCAAGTGTTTCAACTTCTCCAGTAAAAATTAATAATAGTGATGGATCATATAAGATTTACACTTATACCGGTTGGAACAATAGCACAACAACAATGCCATCAAAGAACCTGACAATAAGCGCAAATTACAGCGTTACAACATATTATAAAGTTCAGTTTGATGTTTCTTGGTATAAACCATCTTGGTGGACAAACAACGGAACGATAACAAGTGCACCTACAGCACCTGCAACTCAATATGTCGCCGCTGGAACACAAATGAATCTTTCTGGATATTCAGCGACTATAAAAGTTACATATAAGTTTATATTCTCTAAGTCTTACACATATAAGACTAAAGGTTGGTCAACGTCTCAAGCAAGTAACAGTACGTCGGCGATAAATACTGTGAAAGTCAACAGCAACTTAACACTCTATGCTGTATGGGATCACTAGTATAATTAAAAATAAAAAACTCCATTTAACATGGAGTTTTTTATAATTTTATCTTTATAACTGATAAAGGTTGTTGCTTGAGAAAATTGGTTCAGTTGTGATGAAAAGACCAAGTTTTTTTAGTGTTTGTTCTTCTTCTTTGTCAAGTATGCAAGAAGAGTGTGCTTCAAGACCTTTAAGTTTGTCAATTTTTGAAAGTGCGTCTTTTGCAAGTGGGTTAATAACACTTGAGATTGAAAGCACCATCAAAGCTTCTTTTAAGTTTAGTTGACCTTTACGAACGCCTAAAACATTCTCCTTTAATGCACAAATTGGGGTTAAAAATTGTTCGGAAAGAAGCTCAAATTTATCGTCAATTTTTGAAAGTTCTTTTAAGGCGTTTAAAACTGCAGCAGCGCTTGCTGAAAGCAGGTCTTTACTCTTTCCATAGACAACTTTTTTCTTCAAGTCTATGCCACAAATTGGCATGTCAAATTGGTTTGCATACTCACGAACTTTTTCAACAACTGGCCTGTCGGCAAGGCTTATGTTCATTTGGCTCATAAGAAGTTCAATGCGTTTTGGAGCCTCTTTGCTCCCACCGGCAGTGATTTTGTCAACAAGAGATTTTTGGTATCTGCGGATAACCTCCATTTGACTTGCATGACGCACTGCTTTGTCGTCTTTAATACAAAATCCAACCATGTTTACGCCCATGTCAGTAGGGGATTGATAAAGTTTTGGATTTCCTGTAATTTTTGTAATTATGTTTTGTACAACAGGGAAACACTCAAGGTCTCGGTTATAGTTTATTGCTATTTTGTTATAAGCTGCAAGGTGGAAACTGTCAATCATGTTGATATCTCCAAGGTCGGCAGTTGCCGCCTCATAGGCAATATTTACTGGGTGTTTAAGCTCCATATTCCAAACAGGGAAAGTCTCATATTTGGCATAGCCCGCTTTAACTCCACGTTTATATTCATGATAAAGTTGACTTAAGCAAGTTCCAAGTTTTCCGCTGCCAGGGCCAGGTGCAGTGATGACCACAAGAGGCATTTTTGTTTCAATATATGGATTGGCTCCATATCCGTTGTCACTTACAATTGTTTCCACATCATTTGGATAACCTGGTGTTGGTGCGTGGAAATATACTTTTTCACCACGTGCTTTAAGTTTTTCAGCAAAGGCGAGAGCGCCTGCTTGGCCAGTAAAGAGAGTAATTACAATACTGCTTACTGTCAATCCTTCAGCACGCAGGTTGTCAATTTGACGCAAGACTTCCGCATCGTAAGTGATGGAAAAATCTGCGCGAACTTTATGTTTTTCAATATGTTTTGCGCTTATAACAAAAATTATTTCGCACTTATCTTTTAATTTCTTTAAAATTTTGATTTTATTTCCAGAATCATAGCCAGGAAGAACTCTTGCAGCGTGCAGATCATCAAATAATTTTCCGCCTATTTCCATATAAAGCTTATTGGAAAAATTGTTAATTCTTTTGGTTATTTCCTCTGTTTGAAGTTTGATATATTTTGCATTGTCAAATCCTGTCATAAAATTGCTCCTCTCTTTAGTTAATAGATATTGTGCCAGAGGCACTGCTTATATATTTGTTCCCTATGGATGCATCCTCAATTCTTGATATTGTATGATTTGCATTGTTATATACTGTCTTAGTGGTTATACACTCAAGAGAATTTTTAAAATTGAATGTAAATGAAACATATCCCCACTGTTTTTGCAATTTTGAGCCATTTGAAGCAACATAATTGATTTTTAAAAATCCTGAGTAAGTTATTTTAACATTGCTTATAGATTTAATTTGACTATTTAATGTTAATTTAAATTTAAATGTGACGTTGTTGCCTACGTTATTAATGTCTATAATTTCTAAATTTTTTACATAGCTTGCAGCATTAGATTTTGATATTGTTACTGTTCCACTTTTTAAGGATGGTGATGAAGATGTTGGATTTGAAGAACAACCAACAAAACAAAAAATGCTAACAAAAAATAAAATAAGAACAAAACTTTTTTTAAGTTTCATATTTTTCATCCTCACTAATAAGTTTAGTTTTACATGTGGAGCAATGTCAACTTTTTAAGAAAAGTTTTTGAAAAAATATCAAAGATGACAAAGATTAAAAATTTTTGTATTTAAATAAAAAGTCCATAGACTTTGTCTATGGACTTAATTTTTTATATGGCATTTTAATATCCGCGGAGTAGAACGTTGTCAATTGTCTTTTTAAGTATTCCAGTGAAGTACACAGCTGTCATCTTGTCAACTTCTGAAAGCCCATGCTCAAAGCAGGTGTCAGTATCAACAAATTTTTGCAGATAAAGTATATGTTCACCTGTAAGGTCTTGTGCAAGTTTTTCTATGTTTGCTTCCTTGTGAAACTCGTTAACAAGTGTGGTACGAAGCTCGTAAGGAGTGTTAAATTGATGTAATAATTCCAAAGATTTTTTAATGTTTTCAGTATTGATATTTTTGATTCCGGTTATTTTGTCATAATCTTCAAAATTGTTTTTAATGTCCATTGCCACATAGTCAACAAGCTTTTTTTCAAGTAAATTTTTAAGCATAAAAGGGTTTGATCCGTTTGTGTCAAGTTTTACCAAATAGCCCATTGCTTTTATCTTTGCAATAAACTCTGGAAGGTCGTTTTGAAGTGTTGGTTCTCCGCCGCTGACAACCACTGCATCAAGCAGTTTTTTTCGAGATTCAAGATATTCAAAAAATTCGTTTATATCAACAACAGAATACTCTTGTTTGACTATGCCAGAGTTATGGCAAAACGGACAACGAAAATTGCAGCCGCCAGTAAATACGGTTGTTGCAATTTTATTTGGAAAATCCACCATTGAAACTTTTTCAATTCCAAGTATTTGCATAATTAAAACTCCATACTGTCAATGTATCTGCACGCTGATACAGCTGCAACAGCTCCGTCACCAATCGCTGTTGTAACTTGGCGAACTTGCTTAACTCTGCAGTCGCCGGCAACAAATAAACCATCAGTTTTTGTTGTGCATTTTTCGTCAGCCACAATATAGCCAGCTTTGTCAAGTTCGGCAAGCTCTGAAAAGATCTTATTGTCAGGAACTTGTCCAATGGCAACAAATACTGCAGGGGTGTTATAAACAACCTCCTCACCAGTGATTTTGTCCTTAAAAAGCACACTGTTTATGTTTTCTTCGCCAATAAATTTAACGGCTTCCATATTATAGCGAATTTCTATGTTTTCAGTTCTGTTAACGGCATCTTGAAGGCTTTTTTCACCAAAAAGATGATCGAAAAGTGCCATCATTTTAACCTTTGTGCAATAGCCTGAAAGCATAAGAGCATACTGCATTGCACTGTTGGCGTCACCAATCAAAACAACCTCTTGGCCGGCAAAAAATGGGCCATCACAGATTGCACAATAATAAACGCCTTTGCCAAGTAATTTTTCTTCATTTTCAATGCCCAGCATTCTTGGTTTTGATCCGGTTGCAATGATGACAGACTTGCCTTGATATGTGTTGTACTCTGTAACTACATTAAAAATGTTGTTTTCTTTTGATATTTGCTTTACATTGTCAAGCTCAAACTCTGCGCCAAGCTCCATAATTTGATCAAACAGCTGGTCTGCAAGTTCAGTGCCTGAAATTTGCTTTATTGTTGGGTAGTTCTCTACTTTAGGAGACTTGGCGATTTGTCCACCCACAGCCTCTTTTTCTATGACGAGAACAGTTTTATTATTTCTTAAACAATAGAGGGCAGATGTCATACCTGCCATTCCGCCCCCTATAATAATTACGTCAAACATATTTGCTCCTATTTAGCTTCTACGAATTTTTTGATGTCTGAAACATTTTCAAGTCTCACATTTTCACCATTGACTTTGACAAACATTGTTGGTGCTTTAACAACGCCATATTGTTTTGTAAGGTCTGCGTTTTCGTTTGCATCAATGATTTCAACATCAACGCCTGCTTTTGCAAGAAGCATCTTTGCCATTTTGCAATTTGGACAAGTCTTTGTTGTGAAAAGTAATGGACGATCAACGTTTACATCTGTTTCTTCAAGCTGTGTGGTTGCGTGACAAGCACAACCAGAATGTGTAAGATGTGAGTTTGCAATGTCATACTCTTTTCTTTGTTCAAACTCTTGTGATTTACCATCGTTCCAGTTTGCGATAGGGCGATAGTAACCAGTAATTCTGCTGTAAACTTCAGTTGTTTTACCACAGTCAGGACAAACATATTTTTCACCCTCAATATAACCATGAGTTGTGCAAATTGAGTATGTTGGGCTGATTGTATAGTATGGCAAACGGTAGTTTTCAGCAATCTTTCTTACAAGATTCATTGTAACTTTCCAATCCTCAAGTTTTTGTCCAAGGAATGCATGGAACACAGTACCTGAAGTGTAAAGTGTCTGTAAATCATCTTGAATATCAAGTGCTTTAAAGATATCATCAGTGTATCCAACTGGAAGGTGACTTGAGTTTGTATAGAATGGAGTATCATTTGTTGAAGCTGTGATGATGTCAGGATAACGTTTCTTATCGTGTTTTGCAAGACGATATGATGTTGACTCTGCAGGTGTTGCTTCAAGGTTGTAAAGATCACCATACATCTCTTGATAGTCTGAAAGACGATTTCTCATGAAGTTAAGAACTTTCTTTGTGAATTCTTGAGCTTCTTTATTTGTCATATCTTTTTGGATCCATTTTGCATTAAGGCAAGCTTCGTTCATACCAACAAGTCCAATTGTAGAGAAGTGGTTGTTAAATGTTCCAAGATATCTTTTTGTGTAAGGATAAAGTCCTGCTTCAAGAAGTTTTGTGATGGTTTCACGTTTAACTTTAAGGCTTCTTGCAGAAATGTCCATCATCTTTGTAAGTCTGTCAAAGAACTCTTCTTCAGTTTGTGAAAGGTATGCAATTCTTGGCATGTTGATTGTTACAACGCCTACACTTCCTGTGCTTTCACCTGATCCAAAGAATCCACCAGATTTTTTACGAAGCTCACGAAGGTCAAGACGAAGTCTGCAACACATACTTCTTACGTCGCTTGGTTCCATATCGCTGTTGATATAGTTAGAGAAGTAAGGTGTTCCATATTTTGTTGCCATTTCAAACAATAATTTGTTATTCTCTGTCTCTGACCAGTCAAAGTTTCTTGTGATTGAATAGGTTGGAATAGGGTATTGGAATCCACGACCGTTAGCATCACCTTCAATCATGATTTCGATGAAGGCTTTGTTGACCATTGCCATCTCTTTTGCGCAATCTTTGTATTTAAAGTTTTGCTCTTTACCACCAACTATGCAGTTAAGTTCTGCAAGGTCTGCAGGTACAACCCAGTCAAGAGTTATGTTTGTGAATGGTGCTTGTGTTCCCCATCTTGATGGAGTGTTTACGCCATATATAAATGATTGTATGCATTGTTTAACTTCTTTGTATGAAAGATTATCAATCTTAACAAATGGAGCAAGGTAGGTATCAAAAGAAGAGAATGCTTGTGCACCTGCCCACTCATTTTGCATAATACCAAGGAAGTTTACCATTTGGTTGCATAGTGTTGAAAGGTGAGATGCTGGTGAACTTGTGATTTTTCCTGGAACACCACCAAGACCTTCTTGTATAAGTTGTTTAAGTGACCAACCTGCACAATATCCTGTAAGCATGCTCAAATCATGAATGTGAATATCTGCATTTTTGTGAGCTTGGCCAATTTCTGTGTCATACACGTCATTAAGCCAATAGTTTGCAGTTATTGCACCAGAGTTTGAAAGAATAAGTCCACCGACAGAGTATGTTACAGTAGAGTTTTCTTTAACACGCCAGTCAGCAATATTCAAATATTTTTCAACTGTATCCTTATAGTCAAAAAGTGTACCCTTAATGTTGCGTAATTTTTCATGATCGCGACGATACAAAATGTATGCTTTTGCCACATCTTCATATCCGTTTTTCATCAAAACGCTCTCAACTGTGTCTTGTACGTCTTCAACGCTTGGAATTTTATCTGTAAATTTTTCAGACAAATAAAGTTCAGTGATTTTTGCCATTTTCTTGACATCTTTAATCTCACCATACCCAAGACTAAGCATTGCTTTTGTTATTGCATTTTCAATTTTAGCAATGTCATAGTCAACAATTCTTCCATCCCTCTTAATAATAGATTTGATCATATCTGGTCTCCTTTGTAATGTGATATAGATACAATATATTGTGGTTGTATTTTGGAAGCCACCCCAACAGATTGTGGTTTCAATATATACCAACCAAAAACATTTGTCAAATAAAAAATTAAAAAAAATGAAAAAATTTTTTCTTTGTACAAGTTGCATAAAGTTGAAAAAAATTACAATTTTATTTTTTGCAAAATGGCCAAAATTTTAAAAAGTAAATATGTTAAATTTATAATTAAGTTTTTACATTTTAATAAATTTTTACAATAATAAACTAATATCATCTTTAAAAATTTACATCATTTTGCAGCGTAACAACTATACATACAATTGACAACAAGTTATAAATATGTTATATTAATTTAGCTTGCAACAAGGCACTAACCTATGTTCTCGTAGCTCAGCAGGATAGAGCAACGGTTTCCTAAACCGTAGGTCGGAGGTTCAAATCCTCTCGGGAACACCAAAGAGTAAAAAATAGGATAAGATTTTTGTCTTATCCTATTATTATTTTTAAATTATATGTATTTGCTTTTATTATATGTTTAAGTATGAATATGTTGATTATTTTTTGCAAACCACAAAAATTCTTTTTAATTTTTTTACATTGGTTCTTTTAAAATTTTCATCTAAAAAGCGTATTTTTTTAAAACCATTATTTTTGAGCAACTTTTTAATATATTTTGGCTCAAAAAATTTTTCATACATTTGTGTGTTTTCAATTATGTAAGTGTTGTTATGTGTTTTTTTGTAAATGTGGTAGTTATATAATACTAGATTATTCTTTTCTTTAATTCTTTCAGCAACCATGTTAAAGTCTTTTTCTTTGTAGTAATTATATTTTTTTCCTTCTATATACTTTCTTGGTGTGTTAAAATCGAACATGAAAAAAGCCCCATTGTTTAAATGATTATAGCAACATATAAACATATTGTTTAGTTTTTGATCATCTAAAATTTCATTAATTGAATTATAATTACACGTAATTAGATCAAATTTTTTATTTATGCTAAAGTCTGTCATATCTCCAAGTAAAAATGTTAAATTTTTGTTGTTAACATTTTTATTTGCAAAATTTATCATTTTTTCAGAAAAATCAAGTCCCATTCCTGTTAAATCGCATGTTTTACAAAAGTTGTTAAGAAACAGACCCGTTCCACACGCTAAATCCAGGCAGTTTTTTACTTTAATTTTTTTGTTTTCTAAAAAATTTTTTATAACTTCTGATCTTTTATATGAAAATGCGGAGTGGTTTGTTTCATATATTTCTACGAAACTACCATTATCATAAAAAGGTCTCATATTTTTTCCTCCATTTTTCTATATTTTTTAATTCTTGTTCTAATTGATTGAAGTTCTCATGTTTTGATTCAAGTATAATAGGACAATTTGAATTTAGTAAATATATTAAGTTAAAAAATTCAAATATTTGATCATAACTATGGAACATAAGGTGATCTTTAGATTCATTAAAATTATGAATATGAAATTCAAATATTTTTGATTTTACATTTTTTAATAATATGTTTATTGATTTATCTGAAATATTGAAAAATTTTTTTGAAAACAATAAATGTCCAATATCAAGGCAAAATTTTATGTTGTAATTTTCATATAAATTAAAGAAATTTTGTAAATCATTAATAAATTGGTCATCATAATGGGTAACAATATTTTCTAAAAGAAAAATACAATTTTCTGGTGCCAACGAAAAGAGTTTATTTAATTTTTTCTCTTTAATCAATGGTGTGTCTTTAAAGTGAAATATTAAATGTATCGTATTAGTATATTTTATTTTTGATAAAAATTTTATAAATTTCATTGTTGTATTAAAGTCTGATTTATCATATAACAATGATTTAGGCAAGTGAAAAGAAAATTTAATATTATTTTCAGACAAAAACTGAATAATTTTTTTTAGGTTATAATCATTTAATAAAAATTTGTTTACTTTTAATTCTATGTGTGAAGGAAGGTTGATATCATAGGAAGGGTTTTCAAAATCATCTATTATTAATTTACATCCAATATTATTCATTTTTGTGACCTTAAAAAAGTTTTTACATCTTTATAATTGTATTTTGGTTCCGTTCCTGATTGGATTTTTATTGCATTATAATAATTTTTTATGTTTGATGGCAGTAATGGCATGATTTTTTTATCAACTTCTTTTGATAAATAACATGCAATAGGATCTGCTTCATAAATATTATGTGTAAAAAATTCGGCCCTTGATCTGCAGCCACAACTGCACATTAATATGTATTTGCAATTTTTACAATATGGTACATTTTTGACGAACATATCATTTTCCGTACAAGGTTGTTTATTTTTTACAGTTTTTGCTATGTCAAAACTATTCTTTTTATAGTCAAAAATACAATTCCTGTAGTATTGACATAATGACGCTTTTCCATCACTTCTTATAGTTAGTTGGTGACCTTTTACATAATCACAAGGATTACTTTTAAGTTTTATTTCTAATTCTTTTTGTAAATTAAGTGTATCAATATCTTCTTGCGATAATTTTAAAAAGTCTGTTCTAAATATATTGCTTATTTCTATGTCAAGCTTTTTATATACTTCATTTTTAATATATGATTTTAGTATAGCTCTTGCTTTTTTAATATAGGTTTTATAATATCTAACTAAATTGTAATTTTTGTATTCGTTTGCAAATCCGCCTTGATAGCCTATGTCAAACACTCTCCACCTTTTAGCCCCAGAAGCAACAACTTGTTTATATAATTTATCTAAAATATTTACATTATTTGGAGAACATACAGAATGAATACAAACTTCAATATTTGAATTTTCTTGTATTTCTTTCACTTTAAGCCAAAGGTCTTTAGGCGACGAAGTCCCCCTAATCTTACTTTTATTGCCGATTTCGTCTATACTTAACCTTATACGTTTTAAACCAGCATTATCTAATTCTTTTATAAAATTTTTATTTAACAATGTACCATTTGAAACCATGTCTGGCTTAATTTTTAAGTTTGTTATTTCTTGAACAATTTTTACTAAATCTGGTTGGCACAAAGGCTCACCTCCGGTTAGTAAAATTTTATTTATTGGATAATAGCTCTTAAGATTTCTTATAAGTTTTAAGATTTCTTCAGTAGAAAGGTCTTCTGCATTATTTGCATATTTTGCATTATGACAATAAGAACATTTTAAGTTACACTTTGAGGTTATTTCTAATCTGATTGATGAATATTTTTCCATTTAATTCTCCTATAAAATAAAGAAACCGATTAAATCGGTTTCATTTTTAATTTCCTACAAGTTTAAAGTTCATACTCATGGCCCCCTCTAATCTTATATTTATATGATAGCATGAATTATGTTAAATGTCAAATATTTTTCATATTTAGAAATAAACCAGAAAGTGATAACATTTTACTTTTTGTATGTTTATACCTGAAAACTTGTAATAAATTTATCATTTTTTAATATTTAAAAATTTGAAATTTGGGCAAACTAAAGATGATGAGAAGTTCTTATAAAAAAGAAAAGATGAGAATGGTGTTGGTGGCTGCTTTTTCTATGCTAACCTTTTTAATTTTCTTCATTTTGTCTGTTTACTTAACGCTGGGATACTATTTGTTTACATTTTCACTTGATGCGACGTTTGCAACAACATCAAATATACCTAAAAATGTAAATATAGAAATGCCTAAACCATTACAGCAAAAGGACTGGTTTGATCAAATTGATAAAGAAGATGTTTATATCACATCTTTTGATGGTTATAGGTTACATGCTTACGAGTTTAAACAAAACACAAATTCAGATAAGTGGGCAGTTTGTGTGCATGGTTACAGGGATAAGGCAGAAGGTATGAGTCTTTATGCTTACAACTATTATAATCAAGGTTTTAATGTGCTGTTGCCCGATTTAAAAGGACATGGCAAGAGTGAAGGTAAGTATGTTGGTATGGGTTATACTGACCGCAAGGACTTATTGTGTTGGATAGAGAAAATAATAAACAAATTCCCAACATCTCAAATAGTTTTGCATGGGGTGTCTATGGGTGCGGCAACAGTGATGATGACTTGTGGAGAAGATTTGCCAAGTAATGTTAAGGTGGCGGTTGAGGATTGTGGATATTCAAGTGTGTATGATCAATACGCCTATGTTGCTGACAATTTCATCAACATACCGTTGAGAGGTTTTGCTTTGGGTGCTTTAAATACCTATGCACAGCTGAAAACTGGTGTAAATTTAAAGCAAATGGATGCAACCGCTCAACTGCAAAAATCAAAAGTTCCTATGTTATTTATTCATGGCGATAAAGACACTTTTGTCCCTCTTGAAATGCTTACAAAGGTGTATGATGCAAACAGTCAAATTGAAAAAGAAAAATTCATAGTTGCCGGTGCCACGCATGCGTATAGTGCGTCTCAAGACCCTGAAAACTATTTCAACAAAGTTTTTGAGTTTATAGGTAGGTTTATAACTTAAATAATTGCTTGTCTTTTAATATTGCAAATAAATTTGTTGTATGATAAAATGTAACAAAAGGAATGGTAAATAATGAATTGTTTAGAAAAATATTACAACAAATTTAATGAAGATAAACGCCTTTTATCGCGTCATGGACAGGTGGAATTTACTATTGCCATGAAGTATATAAACAAAGTTATTGGCAAAAGAAAAAATTTGGCAATTATTGATATTGGTGCCGGCACAGGAAGGTATAGTGCAGCTCTTGCGCAAATGGGGCATGATGTGACTGCTGTTGAGCTTGTGCAAAAAAATGTCAGTCAGATTTCTCAAAAAAATGACAAAATAAAAGCAGTGAAAGGTAATGCTCTTAAGCTGAAATTTGCAGATAATTATTTTGATATTGCATTACTATTTGGCCCACTTTATCATCTTTTTAGTTTTGATGACAAGTTGAAGGCCATAAATGAAGCAAAAAGAGTTCTTAAACCTGGTGGATTTGTAATGATTATGTATCTTATGAACGAGTATGCCGTGATAACTTATGCCTTTAAGGAAGGAAATTTACAAAAGTGTTTGAAGGACGGAAAACTTGATAAAAATTTTGTAGTTACAAATGCAGAAGAAGATTTATACAGCTATGTAAGACTTAACGAGATAAATAAACTGAAGAGTGCAAGCGGTTTAAAAAGATATAAAATTATTGCTATTGATGGGGCAACAGACTATATAAGACCAGTAATTAATAAGCTGAGCGAACAGGATTTTAAGACTTTTATTGAATATCAGGAATCTGTTTGCGAACAAAAAGAGCTTTTGGGTGCAAGCTCTCATGTTATGGACATATTAAAAAAGCCCGAGTAAACTCTCGGACTTTTCTATTTTTAATTTTGCTTAACATATATATTATACCATAAAATATGATTTTTGTAAATATTTTTATGCAAAATTATTATATATTGTGTTTTTAAGACGCATAAAAGTAAAATATTATTGCAATTTGTTTGATTTTCTTTTTATTTTATTATACTATTAATTTAAGAGGTGTGTCTATGAAAAAAAATTCAGCATTGATTATGATTTTATGTTTATGTTCGGTTGGGCTTACTTTGGCTGGCGTTTTAATGCTTGCAATGGGTATTGGCGATAAAGATGTTGTGGGAATTATAACTGGATCAATTATATTAATTGTTGGTCTGATTGCTGTTACAGGCATTGTAAAAACATACAACAAACTTGTGAGATATAAAAACAAAGTTAAAGAGAGTTTGGCTCTTATTGATATTCACCTTAAACTGCGTTTTGATCTTATACCAAATCTTGTCAACACTGTTAAGGGTTATGCAAAACACGAAGAAAAAGTATTTGAAGAAATTGTTAAACTTCGTAATCAAGCAGTAAAGACAAACAATGAAGAAGAAAAGTTGGAAGCTGCAAATAAAATGTTGCCAAAGTTAAAACATATTTTAGTTTTGGCCGAGGATTACCCAAAACTGAAATCAGATGCACTTTTTAAAAGTCTTATGGATGAGCTTTCAACAGTGGAAGACAAACTTGTTGCATCAAGAAGAATTTATGACAGCAATGTCAATGCATATAACACTCTTATTCAAACATTTCCAAATAATATGTTTGCGTTTATATTTGGTTTTGAAAAACAAGAGCTGTTTAAAATTGATGCAGGTGAGAATATTTCAGCATTTGTAAATTTTGGTGGTAAAAAATAATGGTATCAAAAATAGAATTTCAAGATTTTGTAAAAACTTTAATTACTGATGACGATAAAGAAGGTTTGAGGAAGGCAAAGATAAAATTTGGCATAATTTTATCTGTTGTGCTTATATTGGAAGCGGTTGGTTTTACTATTTTGGCTTTATCAGTGGAAAATCAGATGTTGAAAATTGTTTTATTTATTTTTATGGCAGTTATGATGCTTATATCATATTTTATAGTCAGACATAACCACGCATTTAATTGGTCGAAATACAAAGAACAAATTATGCCTAAAATATTAAACTTTCTTTTGAAAGATTATAAGTATGAATATTCAATGGATAAATATATACCAGAAGACGTCTTTGAGAAAAGCCCTTTTGCTGATAAATATGACGAGTACTGCGGGGAAGACTTGCTTTCAATCAATGTTCCAAATGACGATGATACACCATCTAACACATGGTTTCATATAAGTGATCTTTCTGTAACTAAACAGGAGGAAAGGGTACATTATGTTGTGGATCAATATGGAAATTCTCACAGAGAAATTGATCATTATACTGTAAGCGTGTTTAAAGGTGCATTTGCTCATGTTACTTTTCCAGTGATGTTTAAGTGTACACTTGGCATTAACTGCGAACTTAATGGAACAAAGAAAATTAATTTTGAAGATGTTGATTTTAATAAAGAACTTAAAACATATGCAGACAAAGAGCTTGAAGCATTTTTAGTTTTAACTCCTGACCTGATAAACAAACTTAAAGTTTTGAACATAAGAACAAAAGGATTAAAGCTGGCAATGTATGACAATAAACTTGTCTTCACAATGTCAAAATTAAATCTTTTTGAGTTTAAAAATAAAAAGAATTTTGATGAAAGTATGTTTGAAAATTTCTATGACGACATTACAAGTATTTTAGGCATTGTAACAGAAATAAAAAATAATAATAAAGTCTTTAAGTTTTGACAGGTTTAAAACGGCGCAAGGCGGCGGCATAAATAAAATAACTGCAATAATGCAGTTATTTTTTATAAGTTTTCTATTAAATCTCTTCCACGATTTGTTTATCGGTTTTTGCGAAATAATCAAAACCATTAAGTTTTGCACGACGCAAGAATTCTTTGAAATTTTTTGGGAATGGGAAGAGGGAAACGTCAAATTCTTTTTTGAAGTTGTTTTTGATTTGCATAATATCTTCTATTGGCTCTTCTGGTCTGTAAACAAGGGCAAGCTTTTTGTTGCCAGAAAGGTTTGTTATACCAAGTTTTGAAAGAACCAACAGCACGCTGTCAAGTCCAAGGCCATAGCCGACTGCAGGAACGTCTTGTCCGGCAAAGCGATAGTACATTTTGTCATATCTTCCGCCGCCACCAATTGCCCCGCGGAAACCGCTTGATGGACAGTACATTTCAAATACTGCACCAGTATAGTATCCTTGGCCACGAACTATTGAAATGTCAAATTTAATCTGATAGTTTTGTGGCATAAATTTTGAAACTGTATTTATGATAGTTGAAACTTCACCAATATCTGTTTGATTTACTCCAAAATTTACACAGGCTTGAAGTCCATTTGCGGAAATTGTTGCAATTGCATTTGCAAGTACATTGATTGACTTTTCATTAAAGCCCATTTCAATAAGCTCTTTTTTGCAACCGTCTATACCAATTTTATCAAGTTTATCTATAATGATGCACACATCATTAAGTGAAGATTGTTCAAAACCGCACCAAAGAAGAATAGATGTTAAAATTTTTCTGCTTGAGATTTTGCAAACAACGTCAGTAATACCAACGTTTTTGTATGCTTCCATAATTGTTGTGATGATTTCGATTTCACCCAACACTGTTGGTTCGCCCCAAATGTCTATGTCACATTGGGTAAACTGACGATTACGTCCCTCTTGTGGTTTTTCTGCCCTAAAACTGTCGTCTATTTGTATAGATTTAAATGGAAATGTGAGGTCATTTCTGTTCTTTGTAAAAAGACGTGCAAGTGGAACAGTAAGGTCATAACGCAGCCCCTCTTCTGTGATGTCGTCCTCGGTAAGATTTGGCTTTGTCAAATCAAGTTTTGCACCGCGTTTCACTGTTTTAAACATCCATTTTTTGTTGTCGCCGCTGTCACCGCTTGTCAAGTTCTCCAAATTTTCAAGAACAGGTGTTTTAACCTGTAAAAATCCATTTTTCTTATACGCTTGTAATATTCTTTCAATAACTTGCCCGCGAAGTTCCATATCTTTTGGAAGATAGTCCAGGCAACCTTTAACTGGTGTTGTTTTCATATTTTATTCCGCCTTTTTTAAATTGGTAATACAATTATCAAATGTTATTTTATATTTGTTTTACAGCTTTATTTTATATCATTTTATATAATATTTGTCAAGGGATTGGGAATTTTGTGAAAATATAAAACCAATTTAAAAAAATTTTTAAAAATTATAAAAAGATATTGACTCTATAGTTAACTATAGTGTTATACTGTCCATGACGGAGTTAAGAAATGAAAAAAATTCTGTTAAAGAGTAGGGAAATATATGAAAAAGTATAGTGACATCTATGTTAGTCAATTGAATGATGCGTTGAAAAATCATGCATCTGATTATAAAATCACAAATCAACTTATAGACGATCTGCTTATACCAGATAATTTTCTAAATAGAGACATGTTTCAAAGGTGGGGTTTTTGTTGGAGTGATGTTTCAGATTATGATTTTTCAGAACTTGATGTTGAGCATTTAAGAAAATTAACATTCAATAGTTCAACCAAATGGCCAGAAAAAGACAAGATGCCAAAAGGATTTGATCCTGAAAAAATCATTGAAAATGGTAAAGATCCAATGCTTGGCATACGAGAATTACACAAAGCAGGAATTACAGGTAAAGGCACAATAGTTGCAACAATTGATTCAAAGCCACAAAATCCTGAACATATTGAAATTAAAGACAGCAGTATCACTTATCAATCAATAGAAAAGCCAGAAAAATATTATTCACATTTTCATGGGGATTGTATCTTGGCAAATCTTTGTGGAAAAACAGTTGGTGTTGCCCCTGAATGTAATGCGTATCATTATTATCAAGATTGTGGTGGTGAAGTTAAGAAATTAAATAAAAATACAATAAAAATACTTGAGAACATTTTGAAAAAGTTGGAAAATGGTGAGCAAATTAAAATTATAAGCAGAAGTGGACCTTTATTTTATGATCAAGATTATATCGACAGAATGGGAGATAAAGCATATAAAGAGATAGATAAAGATAAAAATACAATTGAAATGCTTACCAAAAAAATTGAGCAATATGGCTGTGTTATTTTTGATGCTAACAAGTTTGGAAGCTGTGGATTTCATTGTGGACATTTATTTTATGATGAAGATAAATATGATATAGACAATATACGTATGGCGAGTTGGTTAGATAAAAATAATCCTGCGCAAGAGGCATGGGAAAAATGTCGAATGCATTTTATATGTGGTGGTAAATGTGTTCCTGAATATTATTCTGATAATGGTTATAAATTTGAACAAGATGATTGTTATTCATGGACAATTCCGCAATGTGCTGGGCTTTATGCACTTTGTTTGCAAGTGAATCCAAATATTACATTTGATGAATATGTTGACATTTGTAAGTCAACTTGTGACACAAATAAAAATGGATTCAAAATTGTAAACCCAGGAAAAGTTATTGAAAGTGCAAAAAATTATAAACCTGAAGAACAACTCGGTGAAAAATAAGGATGAAAGACCACGGAGAACATCCGTGGTCTTTCATTTGAAAAAAATAAATTATTTTTGAAAATTGAATAGTTAAATATTATTATATCTGATGCTTTGTATTTTCAACAAAGCTTTTGACTTTGGTTTTGTCACGGCCACCATTTGCACCGCGGCAACCGCTGTTAACATCAACGCCCCAAGGGTGACAAAACTTTATGGCGGCGGCTACATTTTCTGGCGTAAGGCCACCTGCAATCATAACGGGTTTATTCAGAGTTTCGACAAGTCGTTTGTCTGTTTCAAGGCTGTGTGTAAGCCCTGTTCCACCCACTTGATTTGTTGCTTTATTTATGCTGTCAGTAAAATAGATGTCAACATATTTCATTTTTGAAATGTCATTTAAGATTTCACCGTTTTGTGCTATATGAATAAGCCTGATGAGTTTTTTGTCCGGCAGTGCAATTTTAATTTTTTCGACTTCACTTTCTTTTATATATGAGTGAAGCTGTATAAAATCTACATCAATAAATTTTGCAATTTCAATTATTTCATCTGCATTTTCAAGGTGGGTGATAAGTGTTGTTTTAATATTTTTTGGAAGTGCGTTTTTTATTTCTTTTGCAAGCTCTTTGGTGATAAATTCGTTGCTTTCGTGTTTTTGCCCCACCAAAAAACCAATTATATTAAATCCGGCATCTGCACACATAATTGCATCGTTGGCATTGGTTATACCTGCAATTTGAAGATTTAAATTATCCATGACTTATTTTACCTTTTTACTTTGTTCTTTTGTGATAAGTATTTCTTTCAGCTTGATACAATCAAGTATTTGTTTTATAAGTTTTTCAAGCGGGCTGTTTGCTCTGAAATCACTTTTGCAGGCATAGTTCACACGGTCATCTTTTAAAAGTTGAACGCTTGTATTTTTTTGATTTGGAGTATAAACTGAAATTGATGTTCCACCTTTTTCTTTAACGATGGCCATGCATGGCACGTCTGTCATTCCGTCACCAATGTATATCATATTGCGGAATTCAATGTGCTTTTTATCTACTTTGTTATTGATGCTTTTTTCATCAGTGATATCGGTTATGCCTTTGCAAATTCTGAAAAGATATTGAGTTTTTTGTGTATAGTTAACTATGTTTTTTGGCCAATACGCTACTCCATTTTTATCAAATAAATACTCACACCCAAAGACATCTGTAAATTCTTTAGATATGCGGCAGCCATCAATCATTTCTTTATTTCCGGAAGAGATGATATAATGTTCCAGATTTATATTATTTTTCTCTGCATAGCGATTAATGCGTGAAAACCAAGTGGTGACACCTTCATAAAATTTTATATCTTTGCCAAGATCTGTAAGATACTGTTTTGTAAGCGTTACACCTTTTTTCTTACATTCTTCAATCATGACTTGAAGATAGGAAAGTGTTGGCTCACATCCATTTTTCTTTGTGAAATTTCCAACTTTCTTCCAAAATTCGTCTGGATTTAATCCAAGTTTTGGAATAAAAGAAAAGGTCTGCATATTGTTTGTTGCAAGCGTGCTGTCAAAATCATAACAAATTGCTACTGTAATATTTTTCATATCTTTATTATATCATATATTTTTTACATAAAGAAGATATTTTCATATTTTCTTTATTTTTATATGTCTTTTCCGCGTCACTGTAAATTGAGAATCAGTTATTTTGGTTGTAAAATAGTAGTAAGACGGGGGATTTTTTATGGAAAAGACTATTGAAGAAATAGAGAAAGAAATAAAAGAACAACAAAATATTTATGTTAAGGCCAAGGCAGAGGCGGAAGCTAAAGAGATGTCCATAATTGCACAAGACACAGATAAGACACTTAAAGCTAAACTTAACAGTCAGATTGCCAAACGTGTGGACAGTGATGATGACACTAAAGCTAAAATAGATGCAAGTGCAGATCGCCTTATTGAAAAGGGGCTGCAGATGCAAGAAAAGCAGATAAACAAGCAACTAAAAAATGCAGAACTTGAAGAAAATAAGGCAGAATTTGAACTTTCTGAAGATCAGTATAAAGCATTTGGTCAAAGTATAGCTCCAAAGAAAAAGTGGCAAAAAAAGATGATTGAAATAGGCTATGACTTTTGGTTTTGTGTTATGCATTTTATCTGTTTTTGGACGCTTGCACCATTTTATATCTTTTTAAATGTGATAAAAAATCAAAAAGGTGCACTTAAGTTTGTGGCTATTTGTGTTGGCGTTTTGCTTTTGCTTTTATGTCTTGGCGCTTTGACTTTTGCTTGCCTTAAATGGACGGGAGCTGTTAGTTTTCAATGATTCAATCAGGTGAATATTTGCGCCCACCATTTGTAAGACAAATTGATAATTGTGGTTATATCTTGGAAGAAATTTCAAGTGTAATAATAATTAAAGGAGGAAAAATAATTATGCCAAAAACAATAAGAAAACCACTTGAGGGCTTTGATTCAATTTTTGATGAGCTTGAGGCATTGCGTGACGCTTTGGAAAATGATAAACAAGCAGAAATAGATGCTTTTACTAAGCAGATCCAAGAAAAGTATGCTGAAAAAGAAAAAAGAATATTAAGTGCTCTTGAAAATGTATCAACCGAGGAAGTAGTGGAAGAGGAAGAAGTAAACAATTTGGAAGAGGTGCACGAATAATATGAAAGAGATAATTATGGATGCCGGTATAATTTCAAGCATAGTACTCGCGTTTATTGGTCTTATTAAACTGCCATTTGGTAAATTTAAAGCAAATCATCCAAAATTTTACAGATTCACATTCTTTATGTTAAGCATCATTGTTTCAGCAACGCTTACTGTTCTTGCAGAGCTTTATGTTGTGTGCGGATCAGTTTGGTCACAAGAATTTGTCATTTTGGCAATTTCCACCGTTGCATTTGTGTTTGGTGGATACAGTACATACGAAAACACTGCCATCAAATCTTTGCTTAAAAAGCTGTTTTCATCTTTAAAAGAGCTTGGAAAAAAACACAGTGACAGTAGTGCGGTGAAAAAAGTTGAAAAATTCATCAATAAAGTCGGAATAGAAAAAGTAGAAGACATAATTGATGCCATGCAAAACAAAGGGTAACAAAAAATAAAGGGGAGATTAAATCTCCTCTTTTTGTTTGCAGATTATTAAGCTTATAATACATGAAGGAAAGATAACAGTCGTGACTTGACAAAAAGTAAATTTTGTGGTATTTTTTACAGAGTAAAAGGAGTAAACAAATGGACTTTATACCTTTTAAATATGGCAGAAGAAAGATGGGCGCAAGAAATAACTGGGAAGATTTGCCTGGATATTATAAGCTTGAAAATAAGCCTGCAATTTTTATATTTGGTGGTAATTTAACAGCCACAACTAAAGAGGCAAATGGCTATGCAAAACTTATTGGAAATTTTTTCAAAGAATATAGCCCAAGCACTGCGGATATCATTTCGGCAAGCTATGAAGATGAAATTGCAGGTAATGGCAGAGATGGTATAATTTTAAGTGATCGTGCAAAATTTAATGCCATGTCTTTTTTTGACAAAACACTTTGGCCAAGATTGGATAAAGCAAAGACTGAAGAAGAAATAAAAAACATTCTTGGAAAATTAATTTTTGTTGGACACAGTGCAGGCGTCAATGTTATAGGCGAGATTATGGAAAACTTGCAAAACTATTTGTTGTTCAGGTGCAATGAAGATCAAAACAAAGTTGATGACCTTATGAGTCATATTCAATGTTTTTGCTATGCCCCTGGTGGAGTTATCAAACAAAATGTTACCGTTTTTTACGTGGCTCCATTTTATGATGAAATACCGGTTTGGAAAAATCTGTTTTTGTCAACAAGAGCAAAAGTAAAACAGCAATATCCAGAGAAATTTTTAAATGATTATGATGGTACAACTGACATTTGTGAAGAGTCAAAAAAAGCTCTACAGGAAAGTAAATTTATCTCATATTATTTAAAAAATGGTTTAGTTTTGGTGACAGATAAACTTAGCACAAAAAGTGATCATAGTATTTCAAATTTAAGATTAAGACCAAATGAAATAAGTTCTCGTGGGGTTACGTATGTATCAGAAGCTCAAAAAAGCTATCGTGCATTTGTTTCTACACTTTGTGAGAGTGTGCTGAATCGTTATTTCAACAATGTTTTACACAATGATACATCTTCCTTCCATGATGATTTTAATAAGATAAGAATTTATGCTGCAAAATGTATTCTGGAAGATGAAAAGTCAATGTAAAAACAATCAATTAATCAAAAAAATAGGCGTCTGCCTATTTTTTTATTTAAATGAATTTAATACTGAAATTTTCTTTACAAACTGTTATAGTATATATTTTATTTGCTGTATTTAAATTGTTTTTTATTTATAAGGTATTGAATAAGCTTATAGATACAAACGACAACACCACTTAAAATCATATATGCTGCAAGCATAATAAGAGAAAATATCCAACGTAAATTTACGCTTGCAAGTTTGTCTGAAAGTGTACTGAAAAGTGGGATTCCTGATCCTTCATAAATCTGCATATAATCAGCTCCATATTCATAATTTGCTGGTAATGCAGCAAGAGCTAGAAATAACATTGGTATCCAACCAAATATAATATCTTTCCATTCAAGTTTTTTGTATCCTGTAACAAGAATAAATGTTCCGACAGCGAACATAGACAGATGAAAAAACATTGAATAAAACGCCCCGAATGTCCAAAATGGATACCAGTTCAGACCATTACATTGTATAAGGCCTATTAAGCCAGACAACATACTTATAGTGCCTATGTATGTAAGTGAAAAATCTTTTGGTTTTCCCTTTCCCCATGCTGAAAACAATAAACAATAAATAAACAAAGAGCAAGTATAAAGAGGCAAAATTCCACCATAATTAAATCCTCTGCCGGTGGATATATCCCAATAACTTTCCCAAAAAATTTTTGTAAGTTCAAGAACAACCATGACAATTGAAAAAATCTTCAAAAAAATTAAAATTTTGTTATGATCAGTTTTTCGCAGCAAAATGCATATAGTAGGAACAAGTATTAATGACAGAATGATGAAAATTATGTGTGGAATACTGAACAAATCTGATGTAAAATTATCAATGTTGTACTTATAATCAAAAAAATAATAAGATAATAGATTCATAAAATTTTTCTCCTTCTCTGTTATTATAGCAAAAAAATAAAATAACGCAAATCAATTTTCATATGATTTACGTTATGCTTGGCGGAGGGAGCGGGATTTGAACCCGCGCTACGATTGCTCGTACTAACACCTTAGCAGGGTGCCCTCTTTGGCCTCTTGAGTATCCCTCCAAATAATATTTAGTTTTGTTGAACATCTTTTTCATATTCAAGTGAGTTGATTATAACACATTGTTTTTTGTTTTTAAAGTCTTTTTAAAATATTTTTTTATTTTTTTGAAAAATAACGTTTTTATATTCTTGAGTATATGACAATTTATTTTATTTTTCAAATCATAATTAAATATAAATGATATAATAATTTAAATTATGACCATAAAATTGTTGTTTTTTTCTTTTTTATGTTATATAATTAACTCAATAAGTAAATAAGTGAGGGAAAATTATGAACGTATCATTAGTCTCTACAGCGGTTGTAAGCTTGTTCATGCTTGCAATCATACTAGGATTTGTTTTTGGATGGATCAGGGGATTTTCAAAATCTATTATCAGATTCTTTATGGTGCTTGGTATGGCAGTGCTTGCATTTTTTGTAGTTCCAAGTATAACAAATTTTGTCTTAAAATTTGATATCTCAAATTTAAATATCAATATTGGCGGTGTGCAAGTTATAACAGTGCAAGAACTTATTGAGGATTTACTCCGCAAAATTCCTATTGTGGAAGATCTTATACATGCAAGCCCTACACTTGAGGCATTTATAAAATTTCTTCCTGTTATGGTTGCAAATGTAGCAATGTTTATTGTTTTCTTCTTTGTATTTAAATGGATTTCAATGATTATCTATTGGATCGTTGCTGGTATATTCTTCAGCAAGAAGAAAATGGCTGGCAAAGATAAACATAAATTTATTGGTGCAGTTATCGGTGCTGTTCAAGGAATTTTGATTGCATGTGTTTGCATGGTGCCTATGTTTGGTATAATTGAAACAGCACAGCCTGTTATTCAAGTTGCAATTCAGGAAAATCAAGAGGCAGAAGCTGCGGAATCTGCAGAAGCTGCTGCACCTGAAGTATACTATGCTGAATCAGAAACAGAATCAGAAGAAAAAAATGCGATGATAGAGCAAGTTGAAAAAGTTGCAACTGAAGTTGATAAATATACCGAGGCATTTAACAATACTTGGATTGTTAAAGTTTTGAACTCTGTTGGAGTAAAGAAACTTTCTGTAAGTATGTTTGATAATCTTACAACGGTTACAGATAAGGGTGTGACATACAGTATTCGTGCGGAAATTAAATCTGTTGCAAATGTATTCCCACAAGTTAAGGCTATTTTGAGTAGTGGCTTGGATATGGAAGACAATGCATGTCTTGATAAAATTAAGGCAGCTGCAAATGAACTGTTTGACGATGAAGTATTTGGAACAATCATTAAAGAAATTGTGCCATATGCTGCTGAAAAATGGTATGATGGTGAGAAATTCTGCAATATCAGCAAACCAAATATTAACAATGTTGCTGCAGCAAAATTGTTTGATGCAATGCTTTTAAAGACATCAACAGATGAGGGTGCAAATGTTAAAAATGATGTAAACGTATCAATTGATATACTTAAGATATGTAACAATGCTGACCTGCTTAAAACCATGAATGATGGCGGCGACATGATGGACGTATTCACTGCAGAAGGAAATGAAAACCTTATTGCTGATATAATTTCAAAAGCACTTGAAAGTAACACACTTAAAAATGTTATGCCTGAACTTGTAAATTTTGGTCTTGATGTTATATATAAAGCACTTGGCGAGGAAAATGCTGCGGAAGTTACAATTCTTGCGGAGAATATTAACTGGGAAATTGAAAAGCCAATAATTCAAAATGTCTTTTCAAATCTTATAAAGATCTTCGCAGATATTGACGGTGTAGAGGATCCACTTGAAGCACTTGACTTTGAGCTTATGGGTGAGACTTTTGATTACTTAAGAGATTCAACTATTCTTAAAGCTGGTAAAAAAGGTGAAGAGGATATCACAAGTATTTCTCAAGATTTAATTAAAACTTTATTTGAGTCTGAAGTTCTTGGTGAAAATGCTGAACAATTGGCTATGTTTAAAGATAAATTACTTGAAGTTTGGGCTGATGAAACAGTAAGCTTAAAAGAAACATTTAAAGCACTTGGCGATACACTTAAAGTTGCGAAATCACTTGATAATTTTGAGGATTTGAATCTTGAAAATCTTGGAGATGTGATTAAAACCCTTGCTGGTGATGATACACTTAAAGATATTGTGACAGAGATTATCGGTGACACAGATACACTTAAAGAAATGGGTGTGCCAGAAGAGATAGCGCCTATTGTCAGTGAAACAATAACGAAGATTATTAACCCTGATGAAGAACATGCTGACATGGACATTGATAACGAAATAAGTGCACTTGTTGAAGTGTTTGATGTTGCAAGTCAAATTCTTTCAGCGGGTGACGGTGAGCAAGTTGAAATCACTGCAGACAGTGCAAGTGATCTTATTGACAGTATTGCTGGTTCAAGTGTAATACTTGATCTTATAACAGACAACACAACTACAACCTATACAGAGATGGTAAGTGAGTTGGATATTACAAGTACACTTTCTCAAGATTCAAAAGATGCAATTGAACAAGCTTTGCAAGAAAATCAAAACCTTACAGAAGGTGATGAGGGGTATGAAAATAAACTTACACCAGAACAACTTGCTGCACTGAAAGCTTTGTTTGGTATTTAAGATTAATAATTGAAAGGTTATAAAAAATGGTTTAACGTAAATGTTAAACCATTTTTGTTTTCAAATTTTTAAAATTTTCTATGTAGTAATGATTCTGCTTTATCACTGCCAACAGATCCAAAGAAATCATTATAAACTTTCTGCAGTGCTGGGTTTTGATGAGCTTTTCTTTTTGCACATTTAACTTCTATGTCATAAAGACCTTTTATTCTTGCAGTAAGAGTTTCATTTTTATTTGTTGTATGTGGCTGACCTGGGCCACCAATGCAACCGCCCTCGCAAGCCATAACTTCAATTAAGTCATATTTGTGTGGATCGGTTTTAAGCTCTTCAATAACGGTGGCTACATTTTTTAATCCCATGACAACTGCAATGTTGATTTTTCGGTTCCTTATTTTGATGCCAGCACGTCTGATGCCGTCAAGACCGCGCACTGCATTATACACAAGTGTGCGTGCATTTTTGCCAGAAATTTGATCATTTGCTGTGCGAAGCACTGCTTCGGTAACACCTCCAGTGTTTCCAAAGATCGCACCTGCACCAGTTGCACTGCCGAAGAAATCGTCAAAGTCAGAGTTTTCAATATTTGCAAAATCTATCTGTGCATCTTTAATCACTTTTGCAATTTCTGTTGTGGTTATGGCAAGGTCAACATCATAGCCTCTTGCAGAGTTTTTGCACTGCAATCTTTCAATTTTTTTAGCATAGCATGGCACGACTGAAACAATAAACATATCTGTTGACTTTATATTGAATACATCTGCAAAATGTGTGTTCAAAAGTGAGCCAAATATCTGTTGTGGACTTTTGCAAGTGGAAAGGTTGTTTTTATACTCCGGATACATTTTTTTTGCAAAATTTACCCAGCCAGGACAACAGCTTGTGAACATTGGAAGATTTGTATTATTTGCAAGCCTGTTCTTTAACTCGTTTGCTTCTTCAATAATGGTGAAATCTGCAGCACTGTTCATATCAAAAACTTTGTATGCGCCAAGTTTTTTAAGTGAAGCTATAAGTTTGCCAATAATATTTGTTCCGGCATCAAATCCAAAAGCATCACCAAGTGCAACGCGCACTGATGGGGCAATAAAGAATATGACTTTAAGTGATGGATTGTTGATTGCGCTGATGAGCATGTTTATATCTTGATTTTCAATATTAAAACCAGGAAATATTGGTCCACCACAAATGCTGCAAATATTAGTATAAAAATTTGGGCAACTTTCACCACTAAAGCAAGCAAGATTGCAGTTTTTAAAATCAATCTTTTTTTCCTTAAGGATATGTGCGCAACTTTCGCAAACATTTTGTGGACACAAGTTTTTTTCTGTTTTTTTCATAAAATACTATATTTCGCCTTTTACTTTAATATAATTATTGTACAGAAGAAAAATTTTTATGTCAAATGAATTTTTAGTGCTGCTAATAAACAAAAAATGCAAAAATTAAATAAAATGTCTGAAAAAACTTAAAAATTTTCAAAAAAATTCTTAAAAATAGATGAATTTTACAATTTTGTATGTTAATATGAATATATATAAAGAATTTTGTTAACTTTGCAGGGGTTAAAATATGAAAAGAGAGCGCTTCACCACATTTCTACAAGATAATATACTCTCTATGTTCACAGGCTCTGAAATTGTTGGGGAAGAGGAGTCTGGACCAAGGGACGCGTGCGTCGCGCAAGGCGCTGGTGGGTCTCTTTTGGTCAAATTTGATAAAGACGATGACTACCGCTTCATTGTAAAGCGTGTACAACCTTTTAAAACTTTTGAAATTTCACTTGTAAAATCAATTATTGATGAGATGCAAAACATCTATCGTGCAGGACTGGAAAAAGCATATATTCATGGACTTGAGAGTTCTGTTATTCAGCGTGCAATTTGTAAAGCCCTGACCACCAGTGCGCACAGAACTCTTGAAAAAGTGCTTTCACTTGTAACGACATGGAGTCTTAGGACTTATGAAGGTAAAAAAGCAAAATTTGGATTTATAATAACAAATAAAAAGGCACCAAAAGACATAAACCCAAACATGAAAATAACACAAATATTAAAGCAAGATTTTATAGCGTTGTTGTCTGATGGAACGCATACTGGTATTGAGATATCTTCTGATGGATATTTGGTGGGGTATCAATCGTTTACAAAGCAGGTGAAAGAAGATTTGCTTACGCCTTATGAATATCTTAATCTTGCTTCACTTTGCACAGGCAGTAAGGTTGGAGTTGGACTTAATGCAGATGGTGATGTGCTTGTATTTAAAGATAAACAGCTTTTGTTTGCGAAAAGAAATGGTGCATGGGTGTGCTTCTCTCATGAGGAGATTATTGGTAAACTGGCAGAACGCAGTGGAGAAGTTGAGGAACTTCGCCGTGCAATCTATCTTTCCGCACTTGACACTTCTTTTGCAAGAAATGGTGGATGTTTGGTGCATGTCAATAATAATGATAAGTATAATGTCCTTAAACATATCAGTGCAGATGACATACTTTTTAAAGACGGCTATGAGTTTAAAATGCAAGAGGCAATAAACCAATCTTTCTTCAAACTTACAGATGAAGAAGTGAATGACATTCAGCCATATGAAGAATTTTTGAAAGAGGACAGGTGCAATAAATCTGCAGCACTTATAAAGATTATAAATGGACGAAAATTTCAGGAACTCAGCCGTAAACTTCGTCAAGAGTTAATTGCAATCGATGGTGCAACTATTGTTGATTATGAAGGCAATATAATGGCTGTGGGTGCAATTATAAAGATAGAGGCAGGCAGTACTGGCGGCGGACGTCTTGCAGCGGCAAAAACATTATCAAATTATGGCGTTTCAATGAAGATAAGTAACGACGGCAGAATTGAAGGTTTCAGAATGGACAGGTCAAAATTAAGGGTAAAACCACTATTTATCATAGGCTAATTTTCAGGGCAAATTTCACGCATCTAAGTGCAGAAACTTTGATTTCTCGACACACTCATTTATTAAATATAAAATCGCGCGTCGATCAATCTTGTTTCTTTCTTATATACGCAAACTTTACCCTGAAAAGTGGAAACAGTGTTTACAAGATTAGTGTGCAGGCTAAATTTCACTCATCTAAGTGCAGAACGGCGATATGTATATATATTTGCAAATATAAAAAATCCACAATTTTAATTAGTTGTGGATTTTTGTTTATAAATTTTTTAATTCAATGCCGACAACGCCGTATTTGTCTTGATCTTCTTTTGTGTAGTATTTTGCCATGTCGTTTGAATTAGCAATCTCATCAATGTTGTAGCCAAGTGCAACTTTGTCAAAACTTTTGTAAAGGTCTGCAAAATTTTTAAATTTGTGAAGCGCAACAACTTGGGTTAAAATTGTTTCACCATCTGTCCTGCTGATAAAAAGTATGTTGTCACCGATTTTAACAAGTTGTCTTTTTTCATCGTAAAGACGAATTTCTATTGTTTTTAAACCATTCTTTATACTTTCAAATGGTGCCGGCTGAAGTTTCATTTTATGTGTCATAAGTGTTTCTCATTATTATTTTATTTTTATTGTCAATCCAAACTTACTGCGAACTTGATTGCAAGTAGACCAATTTTTTCTTTATCGCTGAGTTTTTCTTCGTTGCCAAGTGATCTTTTGTCCCATTTTGCACTGTCAAGGTTGTCCGCAGCATAGAAAAATTGGAAAATATCTTTATTTCTGAACTTCGCAAGAGCAGCAAGGGCAGAGCATTCCATTTCTACGCATATGCATCCTCGTTTTTTTCTGTCCATAACTTTTTTTCTTGTTTCACGATAAACTGCATCTGTGGTCCAAGTTTTGCCAACTATGTAAGTATAGTTATGTTGTTTTACAAGATTTATAAATACATCTTTATATTTTGGATTTACTTCAATTTCGTCAGAGGCTTTTAAATAGTGATAGCTTGTGCCTTCATCACGGACTGCAGAGTTTGGTATTATTATCGCAAGGTCATCAATGTTTCTGTCAAGCACCCCGCAAGTTCCAAAAACCACAATTTTTTCCAGTCCCATTACAAAAAGTTCCTCATATTCTGCGATACAACCAGGTGCGCCAATAACAGACATAAATAAGGCAAGTTCTTTACCTTCATATTTTATTTTATATATGTCAAAAAATCCGTTGCCGTTTTTTACTTGCGTAATTTTTTCTGCGTTGAATTTCATTACTAATTGATTAAACAATTTAACAGAAAAACAAGAAACTCCGATTTTGGGAAAGTCAGGTATAACGTTTACGACCTCTTCCGGATCGAAAGTTGAATTTTTTGTTTCATCAAACTCTTCAAGTATCATTTGTTTATGCTCCTTTAAGCAAATTTTACTATGATTTATTAAATTAGTCAAATAATAATCAGATATTTTAAGTTTTCGAATATAAAAAAAAACAAAAATTTCCAGGCACGATTTTACTTTCGTAAATGACTGTCTGGAAATTTTTTAAAGAACGCACTTATGTGCTAAATTTAAGCTTAAACACGTCCGCAGCAGTTTTTGTATTTCTTTCCACTGCCACATGGACATGGATCGTTTCTGCCGATTTGTTTGCCTTTGTTTACAACTGTGCCTTGTGGGGCTGTTGCATTTGGCTTTGGAAATTTTTTACCAGGGAGTGGGGCAGGTCTTGGACCAACTTGGATTTTGACACTCATCAAGATATTTGCGACATCTCTGCGCATTGCGGAGATCATTTCATCAAACATGTCAAAACCTTCTTGCTGATAGACAGTGATTGGATTTTTGTTTCCATATGCGCGAAGGCCAACGCCTTGACGGAGAAGCTCCATATCGTCAATATGGTCAATCCATTTTCTGTCCATTATGTTAAGTAAGAAGTGGCGTTCAACCTTTGCAAAGTCTGCACCTTGTTTCTCGGTTTCTTCCTTTTTCTTCTCATATCTTTGGACTGCAAGGGCATAAATTTCTTCTGCAAGTTCACGTGATGAATATTTTGTAAGAGTTTCAGTAGTGATAAATGAAGTGCCTGGCTCAAGCATTCTGCGTTCAAGCTCTGCATTAAAGGCATCTTGGTCAACCTCTTCAGGCTGTTTGTCATTGTCGTATTCATATACTGTTTGGTCAACTACTTCGCGGATCATCTGCAAAATTTTATCATGCACATCTTCGCCATCAATAATACGATTACGTTCTTTATAGACTTCTTCACGTTGACGGTTGAGCACGTTGTCATATTCAACAACTTGTTTACGAATACTGAAGTTGTGACCTTCAACACGTTTTTGTGCTGTTTCAACACTGCGACTAAAGAATCTCCAGTTGATTGAAGTGTCCTCATCAAGTTTCAAAAATGCTGCCATTTTCTTAAGTCTTTCAGAGCCAAAAATTCTTGCAAGGTCGTCATCAGCGGATATGTAAAACACAGAGTATCCTGGGTCACCTTGACGTCCTGAACGACCACGAAGCTGGTTGTCAATACGTCTTGACTCATGTCTTTCAGTACCTATTATTTTAAGACCGCCAAGCTCAACAACTTTCTCTTTCTCTTCCTTGACTTCTTTGTCAAATTCTTCTTTAAGATTTTGATAAACTTGACGAGCATTTTGATCTTCTTCAGTTTTTACAGGGAAGTATGAAGAAGCAAGTTCAATAATATCTTCTTCAAATCCTTGTTTTTTCATTGCATCTTTGGCTTTAAACTCACTGTTACCACCAAGCATGATATCTGTTCCACGACCAGCCATGTTAGTTGCAATTGTGACAGCACCAAGACGGCCGGCTTGGGCAATTATTTCTGCTTCTTTTTGGTGGTTTTTGGCGTTTAAAACATTGTGAGGTATCTTCATTTTTCGAAGAGCTTTTGAAAGTTCCTCACTTTTTTCAACTGTTATAGTACCAACAAGAACTGGCTGTTGTCTTTCAAAGCAGTCTTTAATATCTTCACAAATTGCCCTTATTTTTGCATCATGAGAGAAATAAAACTTGTCATTGGCGTCAATACGTTTTACTGGCGAGTTGGTTGGAATTGTCACAACGTCAAGGCCATAGATATCTCTAAACTCTGCTTCTTCAGTTTTGGCAGTACCTGTCATACCACTTATTTTTGTGTACATTTTAAAGAAATTTTGCAAAGTTACAGTTGCAAGAGTTTTATTTTCTGCATTGATTTTAACACCCTCTTTTGCTTCAATAGCCTGATGCAATCCATCTGAATAGCGACGACCAACCATGATACGTCCAGTGAACTCATCAACAATCAACACTTCGCCATCATGAACGATATAATCGTTGTCACGTTTCATCATAAAGCGGGCACGAATAGCGTTGTTTATGTTATGGTTAACTTCCAAATTGTCCATATCTGAAAGGTTGTCAAGATGATAAAATCTTTCAGCTTTTGCAACACCTGATTCTGTCAGGTGGATTGTCTTTTTCTTTTCATCAATATCTACGTCAGAGCTTTTAAGAGATTTTGCAAATCTGCAGGCAACTTCATACTCTTCACTGCTGTCACCTGATGGGCCAGATAGAATAAGGGGAGTTCTTGCTTCATCAATTAAGATACTGTCCACCTCGTCCACAATAGCAAATTCAAGGCCACGCATCATCATTTCTGCACGGGATTGTGCCATGTTGTCACGCAAATAGTCAAAGCCAAATTCGCTGTTTGTTCCATAGGTTATGTCTGCTTTATATGCTTCGCATTTTTCTTCTTTTGGTTGGTTTGCATAGACAACCCCAACTTTAAGACCAAGAAAACGATGGATTTTTCCCATCCACTCTGCGTCACGTTTCGCAAGGTATTCGTTTACTGTCACGATGTGCACAGGTTTTCCAGAAAGTGCATTTAAATATGCAGGAAGGGTGGAAACAAGTGTCTTTCCTTCACCAGTTTTCATTTCTGCAATACGGCCTTGGTGCAAAACAATACCACCAATTATCTGAACATGAAAGTGTTTCATTTTAAGCACACGGAAAGATGCCTCACGCACGACTGCATAGGCATCTGGCAAAATGTCATCAAGAGTTTCACCTTTTTTAAGTCTGTCTTTTAAAATGTCAGTTTGGCTTTTAAGTTCTTCATCACTCATTGAAAAATATTTTTCTTCCAAAGCCTCAACTTGCATTGCTATTTTATTAAGCTTTTTTAAGCTTCTTCTGTTATCAAAATTAGCAAAGAAATTTATAAGTCCCATTTTTCTACCTCATATAAATAATATAATAAATATGTTTATTTGTAAAGAATATTGAAAAATTCAATTTTTATTTATGTGTAAATTTTGATTATAATTAAACTTTTATGACGAAAAATTGAATTACTTATCATATTCAAGTGCAGTGTGGGCAACAGAAAGAACATCAACTTGTTTTGCCCCTGCTTTAAGAAGAACTTTTGCACACTCTGAAACAGTGGCACCGGTTGTGATGACATCATCAATTAGCAGTACGCATTTGTTTTTCACAAGGGATTTATCTTTTATGCTGAAAGTATTGATAATGTTTTGTTGCCTTTCATCATAGCCAAGCTTTGCCTGTTTATACGCTGTTTCCTGTTTATTAAGTGTATCAACCATAGGTATTTCAGTTAGAAGTGAGAACTGTTTGCAGATTTCTTCTGCTTGGTTATAGCCACGATCTTTTTGACGAGATGTTGGCATTGGTACAAAAGTTACAACTTCACCCAAAAGGTCGCTTTCAGCAAAATAGTCTGCCAGCATTTTCCCAATTGCAATTGATGGTGATTTTGCTTTGCCAAACTTCATTTTAAGAATAATTGGAGCAAAATTCTCGTCATAGACATAGATTGATCTTGCTTTGTTAAAGTGTCTTTCAATATCCATGCAGTGCAAGCAAAGGGCATAGTCACCTTTAATAAGTGTTCCACATTTTTGGCAAAAGTTGTGATCAATTTTGCGAAGTTTTGGTGCACATCTTGAACATATGCGGTAACCATCAAAAGTGTCACACTCTGATCCACAGCAAAGGCAACTGTGTGCCGGAAACAAAAAATCTTCCACACTATTTAATTTACGTTTTAACTCTTCTTTTATCATAACAGTGCTATTATACAACATTTTTACTGATTTTTCAAATTATAATCATCTAAAAATGCAATTATTTGTTGACAAGTTGCCTTTTATTTATCATAATTGACATAGTGGAGGAAAAACTATGGGACATAAGATAATCGCCGTTGTTGGTATGTGCGGCAGCGGTAAGAGTGTTGCTGTTGAAGAGTTTGAAAAACGTGGCTGGACAAAAATTTATTTTGGGGAAGCTACATTTTTGAAAATGAAGGAGCTTGGACTTGAAATCAACCCTGAAAACGAGAAAAAAGTGCGAGAACAGTTGCGTGCAAGTGGGGATAAGGGAATTTATGCAAGAATATTCTTGCCAAGGATTGAAAAAGAACATAAAAAGGGAAATGTTGTTATTGAAAGCATGTATTCTTGGAGTGAATATAAGGTAATTAAAGAAAAATTTGGCGACGACTTTGAGGTGCTTTGCATTGCAACTGATGCACCACTTCGTCGTGAAAGATTGGCAATAAGGTCTTTCAGACCACTTACAGCGGAAGAGTCGCTTGCGCGTGATATTGCAGAGATTGAAAATATTGAAAAAGGTGGACCTATTGGTATTGCTGACCACTATATACTTGGTAACTGCAGTAAAAGAAAGTTTAAAAATGAAGTTATAAGATATATTGAGTCAAAAAAGTAATGTCAATTTTTGACGAATTTTGACGAATATTTATTGACACATTTTGTTGAAATTTGTATAATTTTGCTTGATATGAAAAAGTTTATTAAGAAGGGATTATACATTTTTCTTTTTGCGTTTGTCATTATAACATGTTGCTCATGTGCAGGATCAGATAAAGAAAATGCAAATAACAATTCAACACAAAAACAAGTGCAAAGTATTGTTATTGAAGATGCGTTTTACACTGATGAGTTTTTTGTTGGTGAAGCAATAAATCTTCAGCTTTATGATGTTACAATTAACTTTTCTGACCAATCTTCACAAACTTTTAAGCTGGGTGATGTTTACAGAAATGTGCTTGACACCTCTTCTGTTGGAACAAAAAGTTTTGTTATATCATACTTAAGTCAAAATTTCACTTTTCAATATGAAGTGAAGGCGGTTTATATTAAGTCTGCAACAGTAAAGCAAACAAACATTGTTGTATTTGATGGGGAAAATGACTGTCTTGATGATGTGGACTTCACTGTGCTTTACAGCAATGGTGAAGAGAAAGTTGTTAAACTTAAAGATGCAACTGTGGAAATTGCGTGGTCTGGTGAATACAATACTGCCGCCGTTGCAACTGTAACATATAATGATTTTAATTTTACTTTTAACTGTGTTGTCAAATTAAGGGAAATTATGCAAAACGAGATTTATGAACTTGATGATAAACTTGGTCTGTTTGATTGTAACGTTAATGTAACAATAGCTCAAAAGTCAGATGAAATTATTGCAACATTTTTTCATTTAGATGGTGATGATTTTAAAAAAGATCTGGAAGCAGCAGTCACATTGAATTCGAACGGGAAATATGAAGCAATAATCGTCTATGATGGACTTAAAACAATACAGATATATGCGTATAAAGATAAAGTTGTTTTAGAGGAAAAGCAGGATTAAACCTGCTTTTTAAATTGGGTCTTGAAATATATAACTTATTGTTGTATAATGTAAGTAATGGGTGTAAATATGGAAACAAAAAACAACATTATAAACAGACATTTATATATTGACAATGAGTATGACCTTGTTGATTATCTTTACGATCAGTTTGAGAAAAATGGGTTTATTTATAACATTGACATAGAGGTAGAGCCTGTTGAAAGTGATGATCAAAGACGCATCAGTGGATATTTAAATAATATTTATGTTGAAATCATTTTTAACTTTCAAAGAAGCATGATCTTGCGTACAAATGCGCCGGGACGTGATGAAGAAAAGTTACTTGTAAAAACTCTTAATCCAATCATGTGGAATGTTGATAAAAATTCAAAATCTCCAAAATTAAAATCAGGCGATAGAGAGGTTATATTTACTGCCCCTATATTTGAAGTGTATTACAGCAGTTATGGCATGCATGAAATTATGTGGAATACTTATGATCCTGAAAGAAGTTTATATGATCTTGCATTTATATTGTATGTGATGAAGGAAAATGTTGATGACGTTAAAATTTATCACCCTTCATATGATATAAAAAAGATAGGCAAGAAGTTAAAAGTTGGAAATTATCCAGCAGGTTTAAAACCAGAATTTGTGGAAAGCTTGCAGACAAAAAGTGAACTTGAGATGTATTTGCTTATTGTTGCTACAAGAAAAGAAATTTTAAATATTTATGATCAATATACTCAAGAAGAAAACCCTGTGTTTGAAAATCAAGTCTTGATGAAAAATTATCAATTACAATACTTAATTCAACAGGCAGGTAAAATGTTTAATATTAAAGTCAACCCTCCAGCAAAAGATTTGGTAGAGCCTACTGCAGAAATCTTGGCTTGGGAGAAATGGTGGGGGAATGCCGTACAAAATGTGGTGTTGACTCAAGATGGATTTATGCAAATTGCAAATGGAAAATTTGGATATAACACTGACTTTAGGCCAAAAGGCTCTTATAAAGAATTTATACCAGAGTGTGAAAAATTGCTTAACAACATGAAAAATAATGCACCAGATCAAAAAGAAAAATCTTAACAAAAATCCTTTGAATACTAAAAGGATTTTTTATTTATTCATTTTCTGTGTTAACAAATGTGGAATTTAGGTTTTCATAAAGTTTGCTTAATGGTACAATTTCTATACCCATACTCTTTATTTCTTCAATTGATGAAGCAATCGCCTTTGCTGTGTTTTCACCACCATGAGCCCCTACGTGACCTATGATGATTGCATGTCCTCTTTCTTTGGCGATATTTGCCCCGACCATTATGTGATGTTTTACACTTTCGTAACTTTTATTTCCACTTGGCTCTAAAAATTCGTCCCGGCCAAGATAGATCACATTTTTTTGACTTGCCACTGTTTGTGCAATGGTATTTATGTGTGTCCTGCTGTCAACAAATGGCAAATTGTTGTTTATTGCAAAGTCATAAACATATCCCATTGTTGTGGGATTTTGACACACGCCAGAGCCAATATGTATATTAAATCCTTTGGCATTTGGCACGCTTTCAAGTGCACTTGTTATCTTTTGAAAGACAATTTCTTTACTGTCACCAGAGCAGATGTAAGTTGGGCCATACCAACTTTCAGGAAGGTGAACATGTGCTTGCATTGGCATGTGAAGTATAACTTCTTTGCCACTTTCTTCAATTGCTTTACTGTTTGCAAGCGAGTTTTCCAGATTTGGCATCACTGCGCATGTAAGTGGAGCGTCCACAGAAAGCATGGTGTCAACTCCACTTTGGTCAAAGCCACCAAAATCATCAATTATAATTGTCAGCATAGGTTTGTTATTTTGTGCCAAAGCAATATCTGAAATGTGTGGAGTGAATAAAAAAATTGATAAAATTATACTTAAAAATGATGTAAACTTTTTCATAATAATAGTTTTGTTTGTATTTTATAAAAATATGTAAAATGTTTTTAAATCAATAAGATAATTGACAAACATTTTTATTTTTATTATCATATCTCTATGAATTTAAACGGAACAGTTAAAGATATAATATACAGAAATAGTGAAAATGGATACACGATCATTTCAGTGTCTGTGGAATTTGCCAATATTGTTGCCACGGGTAAATTTCCTGCAGTTAATGTTGGTGAATACGTGAAACTTCAAGGTGAATATGTCAATAATCCAAAGTATGGCATGCAGTTTGTTGCATCAAAGGTTGAAGTCAGCCAGCCTGTTGGGCTTGATGGAATAATAAAATATCTTTCTTCTGGGCTTATTCCTGGTGTTGGGGCGGTGACTGCCACAAATATTGTAAACATGTTTAAAGAAAAAACGCTTGAAATTATTGAAAAAACACCATCTGAACTTGTTAAGGTACGCGGAGTAAGTGAAAATAAAGCAAAAGATATTTCAGTAACATATGGTGCCATTAAAAAGATGCAAGAAGCTGTCATGTTTTTGCAACAATATGATATAACAACAAATATGGCAGTCAAAATTTATAATGCCTATAAAGATAAAACAAAAAGTGTACTTTCAGAAAATCCATACAGACTTATTGAAGACATTGATGGTATTGGCTTTAAAAGTGCAGATAAAATTGCATTCAACATGGGCATAGCAAAAGACAGTCAGTTTAGGATACGTGCAGGCATTATCTATTGTTTGACTGAACTTGCAGAGACGCAGGGCTCAACAGTGATTGAGAGGGATAAACTTGCAGAGATTGCAACTGGAATTTTGGATTTGCCAGCAGAATATGAAGGCGAAATTCAAAGTATGATAACTAATTTGGAAATTGAGGGAATTATAAAAAGCACGACAATTAATGATGAAAGTGCAGTTGCAATAACTAAACTTTACAACATGGAAAGGTATATTGCTGATAAACTTAAAGTACTTATTTCCAGTACGTCAGAGCTTAATATTGACATCAGTGAAAACCTGAAAGAATATGAAAGAGTAAATAACTTAACACTTCATAAAAATCAAGTGAGTGCAATAACAAAGGCTTTTAAGGAAGGCGTGATAGTCATAACTGGTGGGCCAGGTACTGGTAAGACAACAATTATAAAGGCTATACTTGATATTTTTAAAGCCCAGAAGATGAAGACTATGCTTTTGGCGCCAACGGGCAGGGCGGCTAAACGTATGGAAGAGCAGACAGGCAGGCATGCATCAACCATACATCGTGGTCTTGAAATGGCTTATGTTGGGGGTCATCTTTCATTTACTCGCAATCAAGATAATCCGCTTGATACTGACGTCGTTATTGTGGACGAAGTCAGCATGATTGATATTTATGTTGCGTCTGCACTGCTCAAAGCTGTGCGCCCAGGAACAAGACTTATTTTGGTGGGTGACAAAGACCAGCTTATGAGTGTTGGTGCTGGAAATGTACTTTCTGACATCATTGAAAGTGGAGAGGTCCCAGTTGTAAGTTTAAGCCACATATACAGACAGGCTGATACCAGTAAAATTATCATAAACGCCCATCTCATCAATAACAGCGAAATGCCTGATCTTAAAGAAAAAAGTGAGGACTTTTTCCACAGTTCAACCTTTATGCCAGAGATGGTGGCTAATGAAATTGTAGATATGGTGGGAAGAAGGATCCCAGGATATAAAAAAGAAATTACGCCAGAGGATATACAGGTTATCGCTCCTGCAAAGTCTGGACTTGCGGGTACAAACAATCTTAATGTTCTTCTTCGTGACAGACTTAATCCTGCCTCGCCAGATAAAAAAGAGTTTCGCACACAGACAACTCTTTATCGCGAGGGTGATAAGGTTATGCAGATTTCAAACAACTATGAGCTTGAGTGGACTAAAAAAGAGGACGGAAGGCTTGTTGGTGGACAGGGCGTGTTCAATGGTGATATGGGTTATATTGATCAAATTAATCCAGATAACGGTGAAGTGTTTGTCACTTTTGAAGATGGCAGGCGTGCGGGCTATACTCTTATTGAACTTGAAGATCTTGTGCACTCATATGCAATAACAGTGCATAAAAGTCAGGGATCAGAGTTTAAAGTTGTCATAATTCCAATTGTCAGCGGAAATCCTATGCTTTACACAAAAAATCTGCTTTATACTGCGGTAACAAGGGCAAAAAATATGGTTGTTTTGATTGGTAAAAGTGGGAACATCTTTCATATGGTTAAAAATCAAAGCGTGGCAACAAGAAATACTCTTCTTAAAAAGTTCTTAATGGAAAATACTTTTAAGTTGTCATAAATAAATAATTCCCCTTATAAATTAAATTAAGGGGGATTTTTTTATGGAAAAAGAGTTGGCTGAATCATCACATACCATCACAATTGAAAGACGTAAACGTATGATGGTTACTGGTGTTTTGGAAGTGCTCAGTGCAACTGACAAATGTGTTATAATTCGCATTAAAGATTCACTGATCTATGGTGTGGGCAAAGACTTACGGGTTGGCAAGTTGGTTTTGGAGGAGGGTTTGCTTGTCGTAGATGGGGAAGTGGAAAGCGTAAAGTATCAAGTAAAGTCGCAGGGCAAAAATTTTTTCAAAAGGCTTTTTAAATAACTATGCTTGCAAGTGGCGGGGCTTTTTATAGTCTTATTTTATTTTTGGCGGCGGGAATTTTTGCAGGGATATTGACAACAATACTTTATTTAATTGTCAAATTGACGCGCTATAATTTTTTTGTTGTTTTTATTGTGGATTTTCTGTCAGTATTGTTTTCAAGTCTGATATTTTATGTCATTTGTTTAAAGTATTATTACGCAAGTATTAAGCTGTATTTTGCCGTATGCTTTTTAATTGGAATAATATTTCAAAAAATATTTATTGAAAATTTGATTGCAAAACCTGTAAAAAATATTTATAATAAAATTATAAAATTGACTAAACAAAGGAAGGATATAGGGTGATGACTGGATCAAAAGCAGCAAAAATGGTAAAACTTATTACAGTTCTTGCAACAATTTTTCTGTTTGCTTTAATTGTGCTTTCTTTTGGACTATATATTCATGCTGGTCAACTTTCTGCAAAAAACGCAAGTCTTGATAAACAAATTGAAGATTTAAGCATAACTCAAATTGCTTTGGAAGAGGGAATCAAGACAAGAAGTAGTGATGCCTATATTGAACAGCAAGCTCGTGAACAGCTTGGAATGATAAAAGATGACGAAGAAGTTTTCGTGATTGACTAAATTTTCTTATAAAAATTGCTCTTGACGGAGCAGTTTTTTTATTATATAATTTTTGCAAGGAAATGTATTATGAAAATTAATGTTTCAGAAGAAAGACGTAAACTTGCAAAAAATCAAATAAAACTTTTGGAAAGACTTTATCATGCGGTCAGTGATGACGGCTTTGATACAGATGTTGATTTGTCGGATTTTAACTCAAATCATCTTAAAGATTTTTGGGTCTATACTTCCGGATTTTTATGTCTTAACAACTATGAAAAATATGATTTTAGTACAAGTGAACTTCAGGACATTTTTGCTGGAGAATTTGCTTTGTCGGTTTTAAGCAAAGATAAGAAAAAAGAGCTGTTGGAAAAATATAATATAACAGTTCCATCTTCAGGTTACAGCCACGTAATTAAACTTGAAACAATACAAGATGGACAGTTTTTAATCAAAACTGGTCAACATATAGGCAGCGCAAGAATGCAAGACGTTTTGGTGTTGTCAACTGAAGATCCTTCCTTTGAAAGTAAGTATGATGGCTACTATTCAGACAATGAAAAGTTAGCTATGGTAAGAAATGTTTTTGCACATAACACCCCTTATATTGCGGGAAATCATCTGTTATTCAGAAGACCAAACGATAATCTTATAGTAAGTAAAATGTGGCTCCGTGGATTTGCTGAAACTTTTGCAAATAAATATGCTCTGTTTGATTATGATAAGGCAAAAGAATATTTAAAAAGCAATTTGGCAAATCAAGCAAATTATATTTTAAATAATCAAGATGTTGATAAAGCTTTATCATCTTTAAAGGATTTTTTTGATTCTGTGTCCAGGGAAAATTTCTACAGAATAAATAACTTAATAAAGGCAAGAATTCAGTATATTCCAGATTTCTTTAATTTAAGTTTTGATCAAAAAGCTGACATAATAACTTCACTTTGTGCGAACAATCAAGTATACTTTGAAATTTCAAAAGGAACAAGTAATCCAGCAATTATCTATACTTTGCAAAAACTGATTTCAAAAGAGCTTGAAAAAAGGGAAGAGTCTGCAATTTTGACTGAAAAAGAGATTGAAGATTATAAGAACAAAATGCTCGAAATTGATAAAAAGCTTAAAGCGTTGTCAGTTGACTTTGATGTTGTGCAGGAAAAAATTAATAAAAATGCCAGATCGCCACAAATTCTAAAGATATTGAAGCTGCAGGCTGATAATTTAATCAAAGAGTTTTATAAAAATAAACATGAATTTGATGTTGAAAGTAAAAGATTTTTCAACATGATTAAACTTGAATCACTTAATATGGATACTATGAATATAGATCAACTTTCAGGGTCTTCTTTTGAAGTTGCCTTTAACATTGTGTGCCTGATGGGATTTAATCAGCTTGTTACCAGTGCGTTTTATGACGATTTACTTGCAGCAACTTGTTTTAATGAACTAAACCGAGAACAAACCAATTTCTTCAGTGCTTTTGATTTAAGTAAATTTAAACTCAATAATAAACCAATTGCTGATACTGGAGCAACAAAAGCTTATGTTTTGCTTTGTTTAAGAGAGGCAATGTGTCATCAAGATGTTGAAAATGGCTTTGGTGTGTATTATTATGTACCCGGTCTGAAGCAGGGTGAAGTGAAAAATTATAAAGATATAAAAATCACTTTCAGAGCAGAAAGACAAAATGCTGAAATAACTGGCAGCCTTGATGATTTTTACAAATTGTTTTCATCAGATGGTTTCACAAAAGAAAGAAAAGAAAAAATCATAACTGGTGATATTGAAATTCTTGATGTGGGCAATAATGAAGAGCAGGATAACAACCAAAATTCTGAAGAAATAATAAATAAAAATGATGAAGAGCTGGAGTAAATAAGTTAATAATTCAAGTACCAATCAGGTACTTGATTTTATTTTGTTGTAAAAAGATAAAAATATTTAATAAAAATGTTGACAAAATCAAGATTTTATAATAAAATGTGAAAGCGTTGACAAAACGGCGTGGCGGCATAGCTCAGTTGGCTAGAGCGCCTGGTTCATACCCAGTAGGTCGTAGGTTCAAATCCCACTGCCGCTACCAACAATTTAATATGGTCCCATGGTCAATCGGTTAAGACATCGCCCTTTCACGGCGAAGTGAGGAGTTCGACTCTCCTTGGGACTACCAAAGGAGTCCGAGTCGAAACATAATCGCCTCGGATTTTTTATTAGGTATAAGAAAAGCCAAGAACAAAAATCTTGGCTTTATAATTTAATTAATTACAGTATAACTTTTGTACCAATTTTCAACATCTTCCGGGGTTACTAATTTGTAAAATGTTTTATTTGTTCGTTCAATAAAAACATTATATTTTTCTCTTTCCCCCAAAAATAGACCTTGGTCATTAGCTTTGTGACTTGCAATATATGCTTTTAACTTATTTAAATCGTATTTATAATTTGAGATATTTAAAAGTTTATAAATATCTATATCAGTGAAAACATATTGTACACAATTAGGACAATTTATATAGTAATAATCAAAATCAATATGTTTTTCACAAGATGATTTACAAATATAACATTTATCCATATTATTTTATCTCCTTGTATGTATTTTCGTAAAATCACTTGACCGGCTGCAAGGAAGTATGATAATATTCTAACGGGAGTTGAAATATTATCGTACTAGATTTTACTAAAAAGACCAACATTTTAGTTATGTTGGTCTTTTTGATTTCGTTTTAATCAAGACCTTCATAACAGCCTCGTTGAGCTTTCTAAGATCCTTTTAAAACTTTAATTACAATTTGTCAAGTAAATTACAAATATTCTTCCATTTTTTCCTTTAAGATGTTTCTGTCCCAAAGTTTTACATTATTGCTTTCTGCAAGTTCTTTTGCACTTTTGGTAAAGAAATTGTTTGTAATAACCATACATTGATTTGCTTTATAGTACTTTGCTCCTGCAACTGCTTCCATTATGGCATGATTGCCAACAACTCCACTGTAACACTTTGCCTGTATTGCAATAATTGTATCACCTTTTCTTGCAAGGACATCAATGCCTTGGTCTCCACTTGTTTTAGTTACTTCCGCTGAATAACCCATTTTAGTGAATAAATCTCCAACAAAATTTTCAAATTCCGCACCGGACATAAGATCAATATCGGCAATATTTTTCTTCTCTGATTTATTTGAAATAAGATTGTCAAGATATTTTTTTGATTTCTTTAATTTTATATTTTCTTCTATAAATTCTTTTGCATCTTCTAAATTTAAACCAAAAGACGTATATTGACTTTTATTATGATATTGTAATGCAATACAATATTCCATTTGCTCATCTGACAACCCCATATCATATAGCTGATCAAAGAATTTTTTATCATCAGTTTCATCATTAAAATTATAAAGATCCTTATATTTATTATATTCCTCTTTTAGTATTTTCTCTTGAGTTTCACTGAGTAAAAAATAGTAAGCTTCTAATTCTGTGGTGTTTATTATTTTTTGATTTAATAAATTACTTTTTAATGTCATAACATCTTTAAACATCTCATAATCTTTTTTATATTCATCATAAGAATCGTCAAACAACTCGCGTATTTCAGGTTGGTTAATGTTTATTTTCTCAAAATCCTCCATAAAATTAACATGGGTAAAAGCCCCTTTTAGTGATTTGTAATAATTATAACCTGTTTGTAAAGTAAATCTAATAAGATTATATTTTTTATCTGCAAAATCATCCGTTTTAAATGTTGGTCTATCATTACCATTGAAAGTTATCGCTAATCTTTCAATTTCTTCAATATATCTTTGACGACGAATGAAATTTTCGGTAATTGTAACTAAATTTTTATTTGAATACAATTTCTTATAATTATTTAATAAACTATCAAGTTTTTCTATACGTTTGTCATTTCTTTTCTTTATTCTTTCAAATTTTTCAAGCTGTTTGTCTATTTCGTTTTGTTCTTCTTTTTTGCTTGATATTTGTAATTTAGGTATTGTGATTCTAAACATTGATTTAAAATCTCTTAATGAATAATTACATGTTCTTGAATAATGATTTGTACCTGCAGGGCTGGTATACTCCACCTTACAAATAATTTCAACTTCAGAATTAGGCTGTTTTAATTTCGAGTCGGCATATATTTTTCTTTCATATATATTGAATTTTTTATATTTAATTTTTACACCATTTATCTTATTAAAATCAGCTTCACTCATGTAATTTTTTATTTTTATGTATTCGTTTGCATATACATTGTATACATGTTCGTTGTATGCAGCCTTATTTATCAATTCAGAATATTTCTCATAATCTGATTTAAAAACATTAAACATGTAAGTATAGAAATCAAAGTTTTGCAATTTCTGTAATGAATTAACTTGTGCATTAAAACTTAACTTATCATCTATGTCATAAAAATGAAAATTATTATTTAAACATACAATTTCTTTGTACATTTTACTGTATTTTTTTACCAAGTTTGTGTTTTTGTTAATATATGCACTGTATATTGATACAATGATTAGGATTACTACTATCAATGCTATTA
>CAKJZE010000048.1 GCA_918285425.1 Clostridiales bacterium | reverse complement strand
AACGTAATCGTAAAGCATAACAATTTTTTGGATTTAGACAGCAATGTTTAAATCCTTTTTTGTTGCTTAAAATTTTTACGACAAATCATAATCTTTTTCTGCAAAAAAGGACAAAGAATTGATGTAAAACTATTTTATGTGATGTATTTGTTTTTACTTTGTCAATATTTTTTATAATTTATTTACATTATAACAAAATTTTTCCAAAGCTTTTGCAATAAGGTCAAAATGGTAGAATTTTTTAAAGATACTTGTAAAAAAATTAAATTTTTATAAAAATTTGAACTTATTTTTGTTGTGACAAAATACGCGCGTCTTACAGTGCTATGATAAGTTTACTTTTTGAAAAGGAGACTGATAAAAATGTTAAATACACTGCGTGACCTTGCCAACAAAGCTAAGAACCGTCTGAAAGCTATTTCAGCACAAAACACAATATCAAATGAAAATAATTTTACTATGACTAAATCATACAACGAGTCATACCTTTCTGCACGTCTTCAATATGCCATAGTTGCAAATAACAATAAAATAGAAGGCGACCCACTTTTTGCCAAGATTAAAAAACAGCTTGAAAAAGGTGAAGATAACCTTAATCCTATTGCATCACTTATTGACTATAAAGTTTATAATCAACTTTCACAAACTGAAAAAGAAAAATATATTATAAAACTTACAAAAAGATATGCAACTATCAAAAACTATATAATAAAAGATTTAATTGACAGCGGGGTAGTAAGCGAAAACCAATCATAATAAATTTTATCAAGTTTTCAATTCCATTGCGTTTACTTGTTAAATGTGATAAACTATTGGTATGAGTAAAATACTTGAAAATTTAAGTGAAGAACAGCGCCTTCCAGCAGAAATTTGTGAAGGTCCTGTTTTAGTTACCGCAGGGGCGGGCAGCGGAAAAACAAGAATGCTTACACACAGAATTGCACATCTTGTTTTTGATGAAAATGTCGCACCTTATAATATTCTTGCAATCACTTTCACAAACAAAGCTGCAAACGAGATGAAGGAACGCCTTGAATCAATGCTGGGGTACACTGACGGCATGTGGATTTGTACTTTTCACGCTATGTGCAGCAAAATTTTACGCAGAGAGGCAGAGGGTATTGGCTATACCTCTAATTTTTCCATATATACTGATGTTGAAAAAGACAGAACAATCAAGAGAATTTTAGACAACAAAAATACAAACATCACTGCCGACACAATTGCTTGGCATATTTCTAATGCAAAAAATCATTTGCTTTCACCAGATGAATATGCAGAAAATATACCAAATCCAAGGAAACGAGAAGTTATTACACTATGTTATAAAGAATATGAAGAAGAGCTTAAAAAATGCAACGCTCTTGACTTTGATGATTTGCTTAATAAAACCTATGAGCTTTTTAATACCAAACCTGATGTGCTTGCTTATTATCAAGATAAATTTAAATATATTCATGTTGATGAGTTCCAAGATACTAATAAAGCGCAATATCTTCTTATCAGTCTGCTTGCAGCAAAATATAACAACATTTTTGTAGTTGGTGATGAAGACCAATGTATTTACAGCTGGCGCGGTGCAGACGTTACAAATGTCAGTGCTTTTACCAAAGATTTTAAAGATGTTAAAGTATTTAAACTTGAACAAAACTATCGCTCAACAAAAACTATTCTGCAGGCTGCAAATCAGCTTATTGTTAAAAATCAAAATCGAATCAGTAAAACCCTTTGGACAAATAATGACGAGGGCAAAGAAATCAAAACCTTTACCGCTTATAATGAAACTGAAGAAGCTGAGTATGTTGCACAAACCATAAAAAATCTTATTATGGACGGATACAGCTATAATGATTTTGCTGTGCTGATGCGTGTGAACTCTCAATCACGTATTTTAGAAGAAAAATTTATTACATATGGTATACCATATCGCCTGTATGGTGGCTTTAAATTCTTTGAAAGAAAGGAAATAAAAGACGTTACTGCATATTTAAGACTTATACACAATCCATATGATGATGAGGCAACACGAAGAATGCTTGCTTTTCCAAAGAAAGGAATTGGCGATGCAACCATTGCTCAACTTGAAATGCTTGCTGAAGAAAACCAAGTTAGTTTATATAATCTTATTGTTGGCAACTATTTAGATGGGGCGCTTAAGAAAAAACTTGAGTCTGTTAAAGAGCTTATGAATAATCTTAAAGAAAAATCTGACAAAATGCCACTTTATGAATTTGTGGAATATGCAATAAATAAAGTTGACTTTAAAGGTGCCATTGGTGACAAGACTGACGAAGACCAAAACAAGCAGATGAATATTGACGACTTTTTATTGTCAGTAAAAGAGTTTTCTGACGCAAACACCACTGCCGATTTACAGGAATATTTGCAATCCATAACACTTATGCGTGACATTGATGCACTTGATCAAAATGAAGACTTTGTAACTCTTATAACAGTGCATGCTGCCAAGGGTCTGGAGTTTAATGTGGTGTTCATTGTGGGTTTAAATGATGGCTTATTTCCACTTTCAAGAGCAATCAACAGTGATGACGAAAATGAACTGGAAGAGGAGCGCAGACTTATGTATGTTGCAATCACGCGCGCTAAATCAAGGCTTTATTTGTCACGTGCAAAGACAAGGTTTTCTTTTGAAAGCAAACGCACTGAATACAGTATTCCATCAAGGTTTTTAAAAGAGCTTGCTGGGGAAGATGCTGATGATGAAATGTACCTACCAAAAGAAAAACGATCAGCCTTAAGTCAACCAACTTTAAGTAATATTTCAAAAAATAATATAAGACAGACAAACAGTGCAAGAAGTGCTGACTATTCTAAATTTACAAAGGGCACAAAGGTACGTCACCCTCATTTTGGAGTTGGTGAAATCACAGTTGAAGTCACAGATTTTGCCTCTGGTTTTGTAACCATTAAGTTTGAATCTGTTGGCATTAAAACTCTTTCACTTAAATACGCTTCACTGGAAATAATTGAATAAAAACGCAAAATTAACGTCAAAAATATGAAAAAACACTTATAAAACGCTGATTTTTACAAAATTAATTTAATTTTTCATAAACGGAGGAAACTTATGAAAAATCAACAAATTGAAAAAATGCAAGAACTTATCAAAACAATAAACAAGGCAAGTTATGACTACTATGTGCTTGATAATCCAACTATGTCTGACAAAGAGTGGGACATTCTTTACGACAAGCTTAAGGCAATAGAAAAGGAAACTGGAACTATTCTTGATGAATCACCAACACTTAAAGTTGGTGGGGATCCACTTTCTAAGTTTGAAAAGGTTAAACACACCAGGCGTCTTATGAGTCTTGATAAAGCACAATCATTTGATGAGATTATTGATTGGAACGACAAAAACCAAAAGATTAAAACATTTAAAACTGAATTTTCGGTTGAACATAAATTTGATGGATTAAGTCTTGCACTGACATACGAAAACGGAGTGCTTGTTCAAGGTGCAACAAGGGGAAATGGTGAAGTTGGTGAAAATGTCACCGCACAAGTAAAAACTATTCGCACAATTCCGCTTAAAATTCCATACACAGGACTTGTTGTAGTTCAAGGTGAAGGAATTATGAAACTCTCTGAACTTGAAAAGTATAATAAATCTCATGAAGAGCCACTTAAAAATGCACGCAATGCGGCGGCGGGTGCAATAAGGAACCTTGATCCAAAGCAAACAAAAGAAAGAAATTTGGATTTCTTTGCATATAATATCAATTATATTGAGGGCAAAACCTTTAAAACTCAAGAAGAAGAACATGAATTTTTGATAGAAAATGGCTTTATGGTGGACCCACTTTTTGAAATTGTTGACAGCGCTGATGATATCAAAAAACTGATTAATAAGGTTGATCAAGAAAAATCATCATATGACTATTTGATTGATGGTATGGTTATAAAAATTAATCAACTTTCAGTCCGTGAAGAGCTTGGAGATACCGCTAAATTTCCACGTGGCATGATCGCATATAAATTTGAAGCCCTTGAAATCAGCACTGTTTTAAATGATGTCATATGGCAAGTCAGTAGAAGTGGAAGAGTGACGCCTGTTGCAATCCTTGACCCTGTGGAACTCGCAGGTGCAACCATATCTCGTGCAACACTTAACAACTTTGATGATATAACAAGAAAGAAAATTAAGATTGGAAGCAGAGTTTTTATAAGACGCAGCAACGAAGTCATACCTGAAGTTCTTGGTATTGCCGAAGATCTGCCAGGAAGTAAAAAAATTGAAAAACCATCAGTTTGCCCTTGTTGTCAATCTGTTTTAAACCAAGAAAATATCGACATTTTCTGTCCAAATCATTTTGGTTGTGAAAGACAGATTATCGAAAGACTATCATATTTTTCAAGCAGGCACGCAATGGACATTGTGGGCTTTAGCATTAAAACAATTGAACAACTTTATCAAAAGTACAAGATAAATAAGTATTCTGACATCTATAAATTGACAGCCGAGCAACTTTACAGTCTTGATGCATTTAAAGATAAAAAAGTAAGCAACGTGCTTGAAAGCATTAAGAGCAGCAAAAATCCTCCACTTGATAAATTTATCTATGCAATTGGCATTGATAACATTGGACAAAAAACCTCCAAACAACTTGCAAAACACTTTAAAACTTTTGACAATTTCAGAAACACAACACTTGAGGAACTTGTTTCCTTGCCTGATATATCTGACATAACCGCAAATGGCATCTTAAATTTCTTTAAAGATGAAAACAATATTAAAG
>CAKJZE010000047.1 GCA_918285425.1 Clostridiales bacterium | reverse complement strand
ACTTAAAAAGCTGTCAAAGGAAGAAGTTAATTTTATTAAAGATGCCTTTGATGACAAGCTGATCAGTCTTAATGATGTGATGCAACAAGCGGCGAAAACTATAAGTAATGTGACAAACTATACGTCAGTTGTATATTTTGGTTTAACAGATGATGCTATTATTGAAAAAATCTTTTTAATGCAATTGCGTCCCACTTCAACATTGGTTGTTGTGTCAACAGATATTGGAATTATTAAAGAGGAAACAAGTAATATCATAGCTTCACAAAATGAATTGACACAGGCATCAAAAATTTTAACCTCACTATTTAGTGGAAAAAATCTTAAAGATATTCAATACTGTGAAGATGAAATCACTAATGAACTTGTAAAATATCGCGATATATTCCATGCCATTGTGGACATAATTGTAAACCGTGACAGCGATAAATCAAAAAATATCACTATTGCAGGTAAGGAAAAATTGCTGGACTATCCAGAATATCAAGACACAAATAAGTTCAGAAACGCACTGACACTTCTTAATGATGAAGAAAGCCTCTATCCACTTTTTAACAATCAAAATAACAACCTTGAAATAAATGTTAAAATCGGTGGGGAAGAAACTGGCCTTTCAGATTGCTCGGTTGTGTCAGCCACCTATAAACTCAACGGTAAAACTATTGGTTCTGCAGGTGTCATTGGACCAGTAAGAATGGACTATGGAAGAGTTATTTCAATACTGAAAAATGTGACAGATAAGCTTGAAGACAGCATTTCTGATGAAAAGGAGAATAAATAATGAAAGACAAAAACAATATTAAGCAAGATAACAACCAAAAAATATCTGACTGCGATTGTGACGAGACATGCGACTGTGGTTGCCAAGAAGGTGAAGAATGTACTTGCAATCATAATCACAAACATGGCGAGCATTGCAATTGCCATGATGAAAACTGCCACTGCGATGATCATTGTGACTGTGATGATGACCACTGTGACTGTGGCTGTCATGACAATATGGAAGACAGCGAAGAATTTAAAAAATACGAAAAAGCCTTTATTGAACTTGAAAATGCACTGATTAAAGCTGACAATGACCTTACTGAAGCGAAGAAACGTGCAGATGAAAATGAACACCTTGCAGTGGGCCTTAAGAAAGACTTTGAAAGATACAAAGCAAGAGTTAAGGAAGAAGAGGACAATATGAAACAAAACGCAATAATCAATATTGCAGACAAACTTATTCCAATACTTGATAACTTTGAGCAAGCACTTAACGTCAAAGCAGATGAATCAACACTTAAAGGTTTTGCAATGATTCAGGCGATGCTGAAAAGTGCAGTACAAAATCTTGGCATACAGGAAATTGATTCAGAGCCAACAACAACATTTGATCCAAAGCTTCATAATGCTATTTCAAAGGTCAAGACTAAAGATAAAAAGCTTGATGGAAAAATTGCAAAAACCTTCCAAAAAGGTTATAAAATTGCAGGTGAAAATGGCAAAATAGTCAGAACAAGCGTTGTTGAAGTCTTTGTGAAAGACTAAATAAAAATCCAACATACAGGATAAAAAGTATGTAAAAATATAATGTCTTTAACATGACAGACTTAAAAGAATCATTGTAAAAAATAAAAAGAGGTAAAATTAATATGAGTAAAATTATTGGTATAGACTTGGGAACAACAAACAGCTGTGTTGCAGTTATGGAAGGAGGAGAGCCTACAGTCATTCCAAATGCTGAAGGTTCAAGAACAACCCCATCTGTTGTGGGTTTCACAAAGGACAATGAAAGACTTGTTGGAAGCGTTGCAAAACGTCAAGCTGTTGCAAACGCAGAAAACACTATTCAATCTATTAAAAGAGATATGGGAAGTGACAGAAAAGTTACTGCTGGTGGAAAGACATACACTCCACAAGAGATTTCTGCCATGATTCTTGGCAAATTAAAGGAAGATGCAGAAAAATATTTGGGAGAAAAAGTATCTCAAGCCGTAATTACAGTTCCTGCATACTTTACTGACAGCCAACGTCAAGCAACTAAAGACGCTGGTAAAATTGCCGGACTTGAAGTTTTAAGAATTATAAACGAGCCAACTGCTGCTGCACTTGCTTATGGTCTTGACAAAGCAGAAAGTGCAGATGGTCAAAAAATCTTGGTTTATGACCTTGGTGGTGGTACATTTGATATTTCAGTGCTTGAAATTGCTGATGGCGTATTCCAAGTTCTTGCTACTGCTGGTAACAACAGACTTGGCGGTGACGACTTTGACCAAAGAATTATGAACTATCTTATTGAAGAGTTTAAAAAGAGTGAGGGAATTGACCTTTCAAAAGACAAAATGGCTATGCAAAGACTTAAAGAAGCTGCTGAAAAAGCTAAAATTGAGCTTTCTGGCGTTATGTCATCAACTGTAAGCCTTCCATTTATCACAGCTGACGCAAATGGTCCAAAACATTTGGAAGTGACAATCACTCGTGCAAAATTCGAAAGCCTTATTGAAGATCTTGTTAAAGAGACTATCACACTTGTTAAAAAGGCCATGGATGATGCCAAAGTTACAAACAGTGACATTGCAAAAATCATAATGGTTGGTGGATCTTCTCGTGTACCTATGGTTGTGGAAGAAGTTAAAAAGTTCTGCGGTAAAGAGCCATTTAAAGGCATCAATCCTGATGAGTGCGTTGCAATAGGTGCTGCTATTCAAGCAGGCGTGCTTGCAGGTGAAGTTAAAGATGTTTTACTTTTGGACGTAACACCACTTTCACTTGGTATTGAAACTATGGGTGGAGTATTCACTAAACTTATTGAAAGAAACACAACAATACCAACCAAAAAATCACAAATATTCTCTACCGCTTCAGACAACCAACCAGGCGTCGACATTCATGTCCTTCAGGGTGAGAGAGAGCTTGCTGCATACAACAAAACTCTTGGCAGATTTGAACTTATTGGCATTGCTCCAGCACCACGTGGAATACCTCAAATTGAAGTTACATTTGATATAGACGCAAACGGTATCGTTCATGTTTCAGCAAAAGATCTTGGAACAGGTAAGAGCCAAGACATAACAATTACAGCTTCTTCTAACCTTACTGATGAAGAAATTGATAAAGCTGTCAAAGAGGCTGAAAAATACGCTGAAGAAGATAAAAAGCGTAAGGAAGTTGTCGATACCAAAAATAGTCTTGATCAAATGATTGCAAGCATAGAAAAAGTGCTTAAAGACAGCGGAGATAAAGTTTCTGAAGAAGATAAAACACGCCTTAACACTGAAATTGAAAATGCAAAAGAAGTTTATAAAAACTCTGACGATATCACAAAACTTAAAGAAGCTCTTGAAAATTTAACAAAAGTTTCAAACGAAGTTTTCACAAAACTTTATCAACAAGCTAATCCAAATGGTGCAAATCCAAATGGTGATGGCAATACTGATCCAAATAACTTTGGTGACTATACTACTAAATAAATAGTCTGTTCCGCCTCTCTACCGAACCGGCGGATTCAGTCATCGCACTTTTGGCAAATTTAAGATTTATGCTTTGCAAACAGAACCTACCGGCAGGATAACCTAGCCGGGAACCTGTTTGCTTTGCCTAAATTCTTAAATTCATCCAAATTTGCTGCCCTGGGGTTTCTGTCTAAATACAAGTTTACATCTTATTTTTGGAACTCTTAAATAAAAATTAATAACTAAAATCAATTAATGGAAAAAAATAATGGCAAGTAAGAATTATTATGATGTGCTGGGAGTAAGTAAATCTGCCAGTGATGAGGAGATAAAAAAAGCATACAGAACTTTGGCAAAAAAGTATCACCCAGATCTTAACCAAGGAAGTGCTGATGCTGCTGAAAAACTTAAAGAAGTCAACGAAGCTTATGAAGTTTTGTCTGACAAGACAAAGCGATCAAATTATGACAACTATGGCGATCCAAATGGTATGTCTGGTTTTGGTGGCAATGGTGGCGGTTTCTCTTCAAGCAGCTTTGGCGGATTTGAAGACATCTTCAGCAACATATTTGGCGGATTTGGCGGTGGCTTTGGCGGCGGAAGAAATCGCAGAAGTATGGCTCAAGAAGGGGCTGACATTGAAGTTAAAGTCAACCTGACATTTGAAGAAGCTGCTTTTGGCGTTAAGAAAAATATTAATTTAAACCGCAATGAAACTTGTGACGCTTGCCATGGCACAGGTGCAAAACCTGGAACAAATCCTGTCACTTGCTCAAGATGCGGTGGATCTGGATTTGTACAGCAAGCCCAAAGCACTCCGTTTGGCAGAATGATGACACAAACAACTTGCCCAGAATGTCATGGCAAGGGAACAATTATAAAAGAGAAATGCTCGGCTTGCCAAGGTGTTGGAGTTGTTCGTAAAAACCGCAATATTGAAGTCAATATTCCAGGCGGTATTGACAACGGACAAGTTATAATCCTTCGTGGACAAGGCGAAGCAGGGATCAATGGTGGAAGTGCAGGTGACATGCATTTAGTCATAAAAATCTCACCTCACACAACACTTACAAGAGAAGGGTTTAACGTATTTACAACAGTGCCAATTAAGTTCACAGAAAGTATATTGGGAACAACCGTAAAAGTTGCAGGTATCAATGAAACTATAGATGTAAAAATCCCGGAATTCACACAAACCGGCACAAAAATCACTGTCAAAGGGAAAGGTACAAAAATATTCAATCGCAACGGATATGGAGATCTGATTGTTACAGTTGAAGTTGAAATACCAAAATCTTTGGACAGAGCACAAAAGCTTTTAATTGAAAAACTTGACAGCGATATTGATTCAAAACAGTACGTTAAGAAAAATCAATATAATCAAAAATTAAAATAATATATTTATATGAAAAGAGTAATGAAAATTACTCTTTTTATA
>CAKJZE010000046.1 GCA_918285425.1 Clostridiales bacterium | reverse complement strand
AGAGGCATTTGCAGACGTTGCTGCTAAAGTAAACAAGGCAATCAACGGCTAATTTTACATCATTGACTTTGTCAATTAAAAAATCGTGAGGCGGTCATTTACGAAAGTAAAATCCGACCCCACGATTTTTTATTTCCTTGTCACTGACGCAAACTTAGCCGTTGATAAAAGTTGTAATAAAGTGATGGAAATAAAATCGGGCGTGGAACTTTTTTGTTTCTTTCTTATTGCACTATACTAAAGCCTGTAAACATGCTGCTCTTCAGGGCTAAAATCAGCACATTTGCTTTGTTACATGAAAAAATCCAGACAGTTACATATTTTATATATGCGCCTGCCTGGATTTTTTATATGCCTTGCAACTAAACCAATTTTAACTCTGAAATATTTATTGAAAATTTATTAAAAGTTGATAAAATTAATATTTTGTTTGCTATTTTGTTTATTATTATGTAAAATATAAATTATGTGGAACGAAAAATTATTTACAAAAACTATGTTATTTGCCATTGATAAGCATAAAAATCAAGTGATGAAGTATCCAGAAAATATGCCATACTCAGCACATATTTTTGGTGTTACTGAAAGACTGATTAATAATGCAATTAAAGACGAGCAAGATTTTGATTGGAATCTTGCAATTCAAGTTGCACTTTTGCATGATACTTTGGAAGATACCGATACATCTTATGATGAGCTTGTTGATAATTTTGGCAGGCAAGTTGCTGATGGTGTGCTTGCTGTCACAAAAAATGATAACTTGCCTAAAGAGATGCAAATGAAGGATTGCATTGTAAGAATAAAAAAGCAACCAAAAGAAATTGCAATGGTTAAACTTGCTGACAGGTTGTTTAATATAGATGGACGAGTGCCAACATGGTCAACAGAGAAACAAGAAGCCTATAAAAAAGAGGCAATTATGATTTGTGATGAACTTGGATTTGCTTCAAAAGGTTTAGAAAAAGCTTTAAAAACAGCAATTGAAAATTATTAATGAAAAATAAGAATTCTTTAAAAATTTGTTAAAAATATGGTAAAATTCATCTATTATTCGTAAATTTTGCGGTTTTTTGGGGGTTAAATGGAAATTATTTCGAGTGTGAATAATGATAATGTCAAAAGGGTGGCAAGCCTGGGCGAGAAAAAGTTCAGAAGATACTATGGCACGTTCTTGGTGGAGGGCCCAAAGCTTGTGCAGGAAATAGTTTATGGTGCAATGGAGCTTCAGGCGCTTTATGTGGAATCTTCTTGTGCAGTTAAATACAGTGATTTGATTGCCAAGTGTGAGCCAAATGTATATCTTTTATCAAAACCAGCTTTTGAAAAGATAAGTGACACGGTTTCAAGTCAGGGCATTTTGGCGGAAGTTAAGATGAGGACATCTGTGGATTTTGCTCTTGATCAGCCTATTGTTGTGCTTGACAGAGTTTCAGATCCGGGCAATCTTGGAACGATCATAAGAACGGCGGCGGCAACAGGATTTGAAACAATAGTGCTTATTGACTGCTGTGATCCATACAATCCAAAGACAGTTCGTGCAAGTTCGGGTGGGATTTTCTATACGGATTTCTATCAACTCTCTTTTGAGGAGTTTGCTGACAAGTGGAAGAATCTTCCTGTGTATCTTGCTGATATGGATGGGGAAAACATTTTCAAAATGAAAGAGATTGACAAGGTTTATGCACTTGTGATTGGAAACGAGGGAAGTGGGGTATCCGATCAATTTGAAAAGCTTCATAAACGCACAATTTCACTTCCAATGAAAAGCCAAATGGAAAGTCTTAATGCTGGCGTTTCAGCAAGCGTACTTATGTATGAATTAAAGAAAAATGAGTTTTAAGAAAAAAAATAAAAGACACTTGCATGTGCAAGTGTCTTTTGCTTATAAATATTTATTCTTTATCACCAGGTTCAGAAGAGGTTTCTGATTTTTTTGTTGATTTGTTAAGTATTTCTTGTGAATTTTTTACAGAAATCTCGCTTTGTTCTTTAATTTTGTTATAATTCTCATCAGGTAAATTGGCGATAATTTCTGCAAGCTTAAAAGCATCACTTTCATCAAATTCATCAAAAATAATGTCAAATTCTCCAGATGCGAAACACGATACAAAATCCTCAACTGTTTCTTTTGCGTATTGACAACAAATTTCCTTTGTGATTTTATTCTTTACCTCTGGATATATCTTTTCAGAAGCACTCACATGAGCATATAGTTCATCACCAAGATTTATCCAAAATTTAATAATTTTCTTTACTTTTTGTGTTGCAGAGTCATCTTCATTTAATATTAATTTCATAAATCGTTCTCCATAGAAATATTTTAACATGGGAACATACAAAAGTCAATATCAAAATTTTAACTACTTTTTAAATTCGTTTGCCAAACTGTGAGTAAATATAGTAAACTAACAAAAGTAAAATCAAAGAAAAAGGAGGGCCGAAAATATGAGTGGACACTCAAAATGGCACAATATTCAAGCAACAAAAAATAAAGCAGATGCAGCCAGAGGCAAAATCTTCACGAAAATTGGAAGAGAAATCGCCGTTGCTGTAAAACTTGGTGGCCCTGACCCTAACACTAACAGTAAACTTTATGATATTATTCAAAAGGCAAAACAGAACAATATGCCTAATGATAATATCCAAAGAAGCATCAAAAAGGCAAGTGGTTCAACCGAGGGTGATAACTATGCCTCTGCAATCTATGAGGGTTATGGTACAAATGGTGTCGCTTTCATTGTTGAATGCTTGACTGACAACAAAAACAGAACTGCAAGTGATGTTCGTCATCTTTTCACGCATGCTGGGGGAAGCCTTGGCGCAACAGGAAGCGTTATGTATAACTTTGACTATCGCGGAGTTATTGTTCTTGCAAAGAAAGATGGCATCACCGAAGATGATGTCATGATGGTTGCTCTTGATGCCGGTGCTGATGATGTTATCGACGATGATGAAGCATTTATTATCTATACGCCATCTGATGGACTGCATGCTTGCGCAAAAGCTTTTGAAGATGCTGGATACGAGATTATTTCAAGTGAGAACGAGTATGTGCCTCAAAACACAGTTACACTTGATGAAAACAAGTATGCAAGTGTGGAAAAACTTGCAGACGCGCTTGAAGAACTTGATGATGTGCAAAATGTATATCATAATGCAGAACAAGAATAGTGTAAGTAAAGAAAAATAAATGAAATGTTTGGGTTTTATCCAAACATTTTTTTGTTTTGTTTGACTTTGCTATCATTAAGCAGTTATATTATATATGTAAGACTATAAAGGGAAAATGGGTGCATGATTATTTTGGGAATTGATCCGGGATATGCCATTGTTGGCTATGGTGTGATTGATAAAGATGACAAAACTGGCAAGTGCAGTCTTGTGGACTATGGCGCAATTGAAACCGACAAAGATGAGTCTTTCCCAACACGTCTTGCAATAATTCAAGAAGGTATGCAAAACCTTATCGATCACTATAACCCTGATGCTGTTGCAGTGGAAGAATTGTTTTTCACAAACAACATCACAACTGGTATTCAGGTTGCAGAGGCAAGGGGAGTTATCATCTGCACAGCTGTTCAGAAGTGTGGCAAACTTTATGAATATACGCCTATTGAAATCAAACAAGCAATCACTGGCACAGGTAAAGCAGAGAAACGTCAAGTTATGTATATGACAAAGATGATTTTGGGGCTTAAAAAAGATCCAAAACCTGATGATGCGGCAGATGCCCTTGCAGTTGCACTGACACATGCGCAGACAAACAATGATATGAAAGATAACAGCATGTTTGTAAATCAAAAGCGTGTCTATCATAAAGAGCAGAAGAAAAATCTGGGACTTATAAATAATGTTAAAAAAATTAAAATAAAAAGGAAATGATATGATCTATTCACTTACAGGAAAAATAAATATAGTTGACGAAAATGTGGTCACAGTTGATGTAAACGGGGTGGCATATGAAGTGATTTGCTCGGCTGAAACAATTGGTGAACTTTCAGGGCAAGCAGTTGCAACAGTTTACACTTATTTGCAGGTGCGTGAGGACGGTGTTTCACTGTTTGGCTTTTCGTCAAAAGAAGAGAAAAAGATGTTTTTAAATCTTATCTCTGTTTCAGGAATTGGGCCAAAGATGGCAATAGGTATTCTGTCTGGCATAACACCTAAGATGCTTGCTGGTGCAGTGGCAAATGGAAACGTATCTATGCTTACAAAAATCAAAGGGCTTGGCAAAAAGACGGCAGAAAGACTTGTGCTTGAACTTAAAGAAAAGGTGGAGAGTGTCGTTAAGGGTGAAAACAATCCGATTGACGGATTTTCGCCAGTCAAAGTTGATGATATTTCCTTTACGCAAGAAATGCTTGATGCGGTTGCAATTTTGACAGAACTTGGCATCAAGAAAGAAGAGGCAACAAAGATGGTTAAAGCCAAGGCCACCGCGGATGATAAAGCAGAGGAAATTATCAAAAAGTGTTTATGATTTAAGGAGCGGAAATGGAACTTAAAGATGTATATGATATAAATCGTCAGAAGAAAAATAAGACAATAAGCAAAAGTGAACCTTGCGCAGAAAATGAATATGTGCTTGCTGTTCATTTGTGTCTTTTTAACAGCAAAGGACAGATGCTTATTCAACAAAGAGCAGCCAGTAAAAAGCATTGGCCAAACTTGTGGGACGTATCTCTTAGTGGTGGAGTTCAAGCTGGTGAAGACTCGCAAGCTGGAATCACCAGAGAGGTTAAAGAAGAGTTTGGTATTGACATTGACTTTTCAAAAGAAAGAGCATATTTGACAATCAATAATGGTGGTTTTCATCAAGGTTTTAATGATTGGTATATAGTCCAAAAAGACATTGATTTGAATGATATACATTTTCAAGATGGAGAAGTGCAAAAAGTTAAATGGGCATCAAAAGAAGAAATATTGAAAATGATAGAAAATGGACAATTTTTGCAATACTATCCATCTTTTATTGAAACAATCTTTGATATGAGGCAAAGAAGGGGAACATTGCAGCCAGGTTTTGGATTTGAAAGTCAATACAAACAAGGAGAAAATCGTGGAAAATAAATTTACAAGCCATATGGACGAACAAGATGATGACAGAATTGTAAGTGTCAGGGAACTTCCAGAAGATGCTGACATTGATGTTTCACTCCGCCCTAAAACTATGAAGGAATATGTTGGTCAGACAAAAGTTAAGGATAATCTTAATGTCTATATCACTGCGGCAAAAAAACGTAAAGAAGCACTTGATCACGTGCTTTTGTATGGGCCTCCTGGACTTGGTAAAACCACGCTTTCTTCAGTTATCGCCAATGAGCTTGGTGTTGGCATCAACCTTACAAGTGGGCCAGCTATTGAAAAGGCAAGTGATCTTGCCGCAATCCTTACAAAGCTTAATGAAAACGATGTTTTATTCATTGATGAAATTCACCGCCTTAATCACAAAGTTGAAGAAATTTTGTATCCTGCAATGGAAGACTTTGCTCTTGACTTTATGGTTGGAGAAGGGCCATCTGCAAGAAGTGTGCGTATCAATCTTCCAAAATTTACACTTATTGGTGCAACAACAAAGGCAGGAATGTTGACAGGGCCACTTCGTGACAGATTTGGTGTGATTTGCAGGCTGGAAATCTATACCCCAGACGACCTTGCAAAGATTGTAAGGCGTTCTGCAAAAATTCTTGGCTGTGACATTGAAGAAAAAGCAGCATATGAGATTGCAAGGCGAAGCCGTGGAACTCCAA
>CAKJZE010000045.1 GCA_918285425.1 Clostridiales bacterium | reverse complement strand
ATACCATATTTTTAACTAATTTAATATGCACTTTGCAGTTTTATTATTTCTGAATATTTTTAATTATTTTAATTTATTTTTTAATTTCTCCAATATTTTTGCTTCCAATCTTGATATCTGCACCTGCGAAACCCCAAGAAGTTGGGCAACTTCACTTTGAGTTTTACTTCTGTAATAGCGCAGTAAAATTATTTTTCTTTCACGTTCAGGCAGCTCAAGTATTGATTGTTTTAACAAGATTTCATCAATAAGTTTCTCACTTTTATCATCAACTATCACTCTATCAAGTACAGATTGAGAATTGTTAGAATTCTCATCAAGTTGCGCATCAAGACTTATAAGCACTCTTGAAGAGTCCATCGCATAAACAACATCTTCTGCAGCGACTTCAAAATGCGCTGCAATGTCATCAACTGTTGGCACTTCTTTGCCAAGCTTTTCTACTTCTTCAATATATGCTTTAATCTTAAGCCACAGTGTCTTTATGGCACGACTTACTTTAATACTTCCATCATCACGTAAAAATCGCTTAATTTCACCCGAGATCATGGGTACAGCATATGTTGAAAATTTTACGCCGAAAGATTCATCAAAATTTTTTATTGCCTTAATAAATCCCATGCAACCAATTTGGTATAAATCTTCATAGTCTATACCTTTATTTTGATATGTCCTGACAATTGATTTAATCAGCGGAAAATTACCTTGCAAAAGAGCTTCTTTTGCCTTTTCATTTCCATGTTTGGCTTGTTCAAGAAAAAAAGAGGTTTCTTCAGGTGACAAAGGTTTAAATTCTTCCATACTTTGCCCCTTTACTTTATTTCTTTGCTCAGTTCTACCGTAACGCCACCATTTGTATTGTTGTAAACATTAAGAGTATCCATAAAAGACTCCATAAGAGTAAACCCCATGCCTGACCTTTCTTCCTTGGATTTAGTGGTAAAAAACGGCTGTTTTGCTCTCTCGATATTTTCAATACCAACACCGTGATCAGTTATCTTTACATATAATACCTTTTTTCTTATTCCAACAAATATATCAATGTCACCAGTACCACCTGCATAGCCATGTACAATGCAATTAGTAACTGCCTCGCTGACAGCAGTTTTTATATCATTAATATCTGACACAGAAGGATTAAGAGGCACGCAAAATGCCGCCACCATACTTCTTATAAAGCCTTCATTTACCAGTTTTGCATCAATCGTAAGTGCAAATTTGTTATCAAATTTCTCCATTTATTTCACTCCTATTTTTAAGAAATTTTTGGCATAATTTCATAAATTCCAGTCATTTTTAATATTCTGTCCACATGTTTTTGCGGATTTTTTATAAAAAGTGGAATATCTCTTTTTATGAACTTATTATATCTTCCAAGAAGCACACCAATACCAGTACTGTCCATGAAAGAAACTTTTGAAAAGTCTAAAATCAGCTTTAAAACATTGTTATCTGTTCTGTTTTTTAATATATCATCAAGTGAAAGACGCACATAATCAGCACTGTACTCATCAAGTTCACCAACAAGATCCGCGCACACTTCACCACCATTTACACTATACTCAATTTCCATTGATTTTCACCCCAGTAATAGTCTATCAATAATGAAAGAAATGACTGACAATTTTAATGTGTTTTTTTGTCAGTTTTTTGATTATATTGTCAAAAAATTAAGAAAATAAAATGCACAAAAAAAGAATTTGCAAACGCAAATTCTTTTTTATATTTTACAGTAAGAAATTATGCCACTTTCACAAACATGGTATAAACAGTGTTGCCATTTGAATCAATATTGTATGTGTAAGAGTTTTGAACAACAAGTCCAGATCCTGTGCGCGCGGCACTTGTCCAAGCGCTGAAATTGCCTACATTTCCATTTGTTAAACTGAATTCAAATATAACATAAGTTGATGATGATTCATTATTATCAACATAGTTTTTAACTTTTCTGTACAGCAATGTCAATTCTGCAGCGTTATCAATTAATAAATCAAAGTCACTGCTTGAAAAACTGTATGATACATAATCATAATAGTCAAATGCAGTATTCGCTGTTAAACTTGCATAATTTTCTGAAGTAAAGCCTTTGCTTACTTTATATGCATCAGTAAACAAGAATGATGTGTGCGACATAATTTCAATATTTTGTCCAGCAGCTTTTGCATCTCCGTGCGTGGCATCAATGCCATACCAAGCCCCGTCGACATAAACTTTGTTCCATGCGTGATTGTTTCCAGTTACAAAAACAGTTGGTATATTTTCTATTTGTGCCATAATAAGCAGAGCTTTCGCATAGCCTTCACAAACAACTTTACCCTTCTCAAACACGCCTTCGGCATACCATGAATAATAGTTTTTAGCCTGCGATGAGTCAATTATATTGTGAGATAATTTATCATAAGCCTCATAATCATAATTTACGTTATCAATCAACCATTCGTAAATAGCACGAAGCTTGGTTATGTCGTCCATATCATCATTTATAATTGTTCTTAAAACAGTTTTTGCACTGCTATAAACTGATTCAGCCGCAGAACCAACTGCACAAACTGGCCTATAACCATTTTCAAGAGCCCAAACAAGTTGCTCACTTGTTGTCACATTTAAAGTCTTTGTCACTTTATTAATGTTAAAATCATCAAATGTTGATGTACGCGTTGGTGTAATTTGCATCTTCAGTGCATATTCTTGTCCTTCACAAACATAGCCTTCATCAGTAAACTCCAGCGTTGGTGCCTCAACCATATTGTCAGTTATGATATAAAACTTAACAAAATTGCTTGAGTATGCAAATCCATGGCTGGTTGATCCAGATATGAAATGTGGTCTGTCCTTAAATATATTGTAAGCCGCTTTCACTTCATTCTCCATTGCACTTTGAGTATGTGCAATGCCATAGTTTAGTGTAATTTCAACATTGCTGTTAGTTATATTGTAAAACAGTACATAATCCATATAAGCCATAAGTTTTGCCCTGCTGTTTGCGGTTAACGTATTTGTCGTCTGTGCATTTTCAAACTCTTCAAGGTATGGATAAAACAAAATGTTGTCTGAAACATAGTTCCAGTTTCCATAGATTGTAATATCTTCAGTAATTCCTGCACTAAAGTTAAATTCGGTTGTCTTTGAACTGCTATTGTACCAAGTGTCAACACTATAACCATTCATACCATAGGCAGCAGGATTGAAAAACGTTTCTTCATCAAGCGTGTCACCACGTTCCACATCAATTGAAACAAAATCTGTGTCATCTATGCACAAAGTAACAATTTGTTGACCTGCATAGTGCGCCGTATATGATCTGTTGCCCGTGCTTCCAACCGGTATTGTTACAACTTTTGTACATTCTGTAAGGCCTGTTCCCGTCCAACCCAAAAATTCTATATCAACCAAATTCACCTTTTTAGTGATCTCTGTTGGTAAATTTACTTCTGTTTCTACATCATAATTGATGACTTCAGATCCATCTTCATATGTGCCACCACGCAAGTCCAAAGTGATTGTGTATTGAACCAGTGTCCAATGCGCATCAATCACATAGTCTTTAAAATTATTTGCATCAATCGTATAAATTTGGACCCCTGTATCATGATCAAACCAACCGTCAAAAGTATATCCATCAAGCTGTAAATTTGTAAGCGTTATGGTGTTATCCGTTATATGAATTGTTGTTGGATTGGTATTGGTTGCGGTCTTTGTTTGATTGTATGTTATTGTTCTTGTCGCAGTCGTATCAACTGTATAGGCGTCAAAATAAACAGTATCAGTTGTTTTTTCAAACACAAAATCAGTTGCGCCCGCAGCCTTAAGTGTGCCATAGAACCCATTTTCAGATATAATAAGATTTGCAAGCAAATCGCTTACCTCTTGACAAATATTGATATTACTATACCCAAGCAAAAATTTATATGCATTTAATATATTTGTTGACTTTGCAACATCAAGGTCGTTGACTTTCAACTCTTTCCCGACTATATCATATCCACCGTCGTTTGAATTATTTATTGTAAAATCAACAGCTAAATAAAGTTTGTCTGGGAAGAGTCCTTTAAACATGCTTAAAGGAAAGCTTACAAGCTTGTTCTTTATACTTGTAATATCAAGTTCAATCACACATTGAACATCTGCTTGGCCTTCTTCACTCTGCAAAAATTTTATCTGATGCAGTTTGAAATCATAATTCTTCAAATTAACAGACTTGTCATTTATTTCTGAAATAATTGAATAGCTTGCTATTTTTTCATCTATGTATGCAGCAATTTCCTTATCTTTAAATTTAACTACACTGCTATCAGAAAGACTTTGAATTTTACTCTCTACGCTTGAATAATCTTCAGCAGTAAACTCATTTGTAACAAGCTGGCTTACATCAACATTATTATTAATCTGTTGCACCTGTGAAATTAATGAAATGGCATTGATATCGTGCTTGAAATATATATAGACACCAAATCCAGCCACAGCGAATATAACTAAAAGTATGATTGTGAATATTATAGTAAAAAATATTTTTATAAAAGATTTTTTCTTTGCCATATTTTTCTCCATATAAATTATATATTTCATTATAACATGAAAATATAGATTTACAAAGGAAGATAAAAATTTTTTATCAATTTCTTATGAAGTTTTTACGTTCTTATTTCTGTAATATTGTTTCAAATAATATTTTTATTAAATTTTAGAAAAAATGTTGACAATATGATATCTGATAGTGTATATTTTATAGGTCAGCTCGGAAAAATACATGTCGGGGTGTAGCGCAGTTTGGTAGCG
>CAKJZE010000044.1 GCA_918285425.1 Clostridiales bacterium | reverse complement strand
TGCAATGGATATTTTAAAGATGCAGGGTTGATACATGGCGTAGAAGATGGCGATACACTTGTGAATACAAATGTGCAATCTGCTGCTGCAAACAATTTTGAAACAGTAAGACTTTATACAAAAACAGCAACACTTAAAGATGCATCTGATAACGATTTCTTTATATTTACATATCATTCAGAAGATGGTGGATATTATGATGTTAAGCAAAATATAATCGATAATGTAAGAATACCAACAGGAGATGTTGTTATTCCAAGGGAATATAATAATACAACAACTGGAAAACATGAAGTTAAAGCAATATATAATGCATCTCAATATAATTTGGGTGCGTTTTATGTTGGAAGATTAAATAGTTTATATTTACCAAATAGTATGGTGGATATAGGTGCATATGCAACAAGGAATATGACAACTCGGATGCAAACATTAACAATACCAGATAGCGTAAAAACAATAGGATATGAGTCATTTTATGGCGTATCTCTCATCAATGTATCAATGGGTAATGGTGTTGAATCTATTGGAACAAGAGCATTTGCTTATTGCAGGTATCTAACAGAAATAACAATCCCATCAAGCGTGACAAATATGGAAACTAGTGTGTTCGTTAGTTGTACAGATCTTACAAGTGTAATAATAGAAAGTGGAGTTACAAGCATTGGTGATTCTGCATTTAGTGGTTGCAGTGGACTTAATATAACTTTGACAATACCAGATAGTATTACAAGTATTGGAGATGGTGCATTCTTTGGTTGCAGTGGACTTACTGGAATAATAATCGGAAGTGGTGTGACGAATATTGGTCAATATGCATTTTTTAATTGCAGTGGAATTTCAGGAGCTTTAATAATCCCGGATAACGTTTCGAACATTGGAATACAAGTATTTAATGGATGTAGTAACTTGACAAGTGTAACAATTGGGAACGGAGTTACAAACATTAAAAGTTCTACATTTAATGGTTGTACAAGTTTGGAAAATGTAATAATTGGAAGTGAAGTGACAAGCATTGAAGATTTTGTATTTTATAATTGCAGTGGACTTACAAGTATAAATATTCCAAACAAGGTTACAAGTATTGGAGCTTCTGCATTCAATAATTGTATAGGACTTACGAGTATAACAATTCCATCAAGTGTGACAAGTATTATAGATAATGCATTTTATAATTGCCTAAGTCTTGTAAATGTAACGGTTGATGCGGCACGTATAGCACAATTATCAACAAATTCATATTTATTTACATATGCCACAACGATTTATGTTAAAGACACAATCACAAATATTGCCACATATAATACCAGCACATGTCCTTATGAAATAGTAAGTGATAAAGCAGGATACAGGCAATTTGTGAAGACTGTTGACACAACAACACAACAGGTAAGATACGAATGGAGCTCAACAGGTGTTACGATAAAACCAAGTGTAACATCTTTGCAAAGTGGAGCATTCGCTGGTTGCAATCGTTTACAAACAGTCACCTTCGAGGAGGGGGTGACTGCTGTTTTATCTGCCAATTTATTCAAAGATTGCACATCACTGAAAACAGTGACATGTGCAAGTGGACAGAATGAATTTTGGGACAGCACATTTACAAACTGCCCAAGTTTAGAATCTGTGGTTATACGAAACAAAGCAATCATAACAGATTTTCCAGCAGATTACAGTTCAATATCAAGTAATGTGTATTTGATGGCAGGATATGATGAAGGTTTGCTTGATAATATATATCTGAACATAACAGAATACAACTTGCGTGCATCAATGACGACATTGAAAGCACTTGCAAACATAGCAGAATATCTTGGCTATGGGGATATGGATGTTGATGTGAAGATATATAAATACAGTGCGACAGATCCAGGATCAACCAGTTCAGGGGTAAATGGTTGGTGGCGCTATGATGCAAACAATAAGCCTGTGAAATGGTAATGGTTATTCCGCCTCTCTGCCGAACCGGCGGAGAAAGTAACCGCATTTTTGGCAAAATTTATGCTAAAATATCCAAACAAGAACCGGCGAGTAACACCAGATACAACGCCGAACCTTGATTTGAAAGTTTTATCTATAAATTTTATCAAAACCTGCTGCCCTGGGGTTTCTTCTTAGATTTTCGTCGAAAGTGCATGAGATACACTTTCTCGCTCGAAATGACACAATTTTTCTCGGTCGGTATGACACAAGAGATACACTCCAATCGCAGAATTGACATTTTTCTCGGTCGGTATGACACTTGTGGTTGTCAATTGGGGTGATATAAAAATAATCATTAAATAAAAACAGTATAACTTTTGCTATACTGTTTTTTATATATTTTAATTTTATAACTATTTACTAAATGCGCTTGGCTCTGAAGGTCTTAATGTGAATACTTTGTTTCCATATATGTCCCTTGGACATTTGTTATTGATTTCTGCAACGATTAAGTCTTCGCTTTGTTCGCAGGTAACTATACCAAAATACATCTTACGGCCGTTGTCAAGTACGTATTTTATAAGCTCTGGATCATTTTGATTGATTCTTGCAATTTGCATTTCTTCTTTTGTGTTTTGGTTTTTCATTATTATCTTTGTAAAATCTGGTTGTTGTGCATACACAATGTGGCCAGGTTTTGAAACTGCTTCAATAATATGTATTTCACCGTCAGCACCAATTTCGAATACATCAAGGGCTGCATTTGAATTTGGTTTATTATCAAGATCGCTGTTAACGAAAGCATTTGTTGAACCGTCTTTGTCAACAACAACAGCAACTAAAAAACGTTTTTTTGCCATAATCGTAAACCTCTTTTAAATTGATAGGTATATTTTATAACAAATTTTACAAATTTTCAATAGTTATTTCAAAAAAATGTAAAAAATATTGTTCATTGATAATAAAGTATATGAGAAGGTTGGCATTTTTATTGCAAAACTTGCTTTCATTATGATATGATATTAATATGAAAAAGATTGAGAGGACGAAAAATATTGTCATTTATGCAATAATAGTGATTGCTGCCGCCTTATTTGATCAACTGACCAAATTGTGGCTTTACGGCAAGTCTGTTTCTCTTATTGGTGATTTTTTATGGCTTGAAAGCCCTGCACTGAATACCGGTGCTGCATTTAATTTGATTAATAACAATGTATTGCTTGCAATTTTAACATCTGCTTTTGCATGTGTTATGATCTATTTGCTTGTAAGCAAATGTTTTATTAAGTCTGGATTTTTAAAAGTTGCTTTGGCTGTTCTTCTTGGCGGCACTGTTGGAAATATCATTGACAGAATTGCATTTGGTGGCGTGCGCGACTTTATTTATTTTAAAAGCATCAATTTTGCAATATTTAATTTTGCTGATGTGCTTATTAATGTTGGGGTCTATTTGGTGGTTGGATATTTATTATATACAACATTTGTCGCTGGAAAAAATAAAGAAATTGGTAAAGAGAAAAAGATAAGTGGCGCAGATGCCAGTGACAAAGAGATTTTACAAGAAGATGAAGGGGTAGAGCAATGAGACAAACAATGATTGTTACATTAGAAGATAACAAGCAACAACGCCTTGATGTTTACTTGACAGATGCTTTGGAAGATTGGACAAGAAGTCAGATAAAAAAACAAATAGACATGGGAAAAGCTCTTGTCAATGGTGTTGCGCGAAAAGCTGGTTTTCTTATTAAAAATGGTGATGAAATATCTGTAGACTTTTGCAAAGAGGTTGGACTTGATGACGTGTTGCCCGAAAATATACCTCTTGACATTGTGTTTGAAGACGAAAACTATGCGGTCATAAATAAGCAACAGGGTATGGTGGTTCATCCGGCACCGGGAAATTATACTCATACGCTTGTTAATGCGCTTTTATACCATTTCAAATCACTTTCAAGTGGGGATAAATACAGGCCAGGTATAGTGCACAGAATTGATAAAGATACGTCAGGATTATTGGTTGTTGCTAAAAATGACAAAGCACACCTTGACCTTGCAGAGCAGATTGCAAAACACGATTGCAAACGCACATACATTGCATTGCTTGAAGGAAATTTGAAGCAGGACAGTGGTACAATTTCTACATTTTTAAACAGGGATAAAGCTGACAAGAAAAAATATGCTGTAAGTGACACAGGAAAGTGGGCAGTTACTCATTTTAAGGTTTTGGAAAGATTTGAGGGATATACTTTATGTCAATTTGATCTTGAAACTGGAAGAACCCATCAAATAAGAGTGCATGCTGCCTATATTGGTCACCCAATTGTGGGGGATCCTGTGTATGGCTATAAAAAGCAAAAGTTTAATCTTAATGGTCAGCTTTTGCATGCGAAGCGCTTGGCTTTTACTTCTCCAACTGATTCGTCTGCTTGTGAATATGAATGCGAATTGCCAGATTACTTTAAAAATTTACTAAAAAAGCTTAAAAAATAAATTAAAGATTTTACTTTTTGGTTAAATTTTGCTACAATATATCATATAAGAGATGTTATGGAGGTTGTTATGGCTGAAGAAGTTAAGGTTAATAAAACTAAAACCCCAAGAAAATCTGGGTGGATTATTCATTTTGTAAGTTTCATTGCAATTGTGTGCATTGGACTGTCTTTGATACTATCTAAAATTGGTTGGTTCGAGAAGGCTGCAGGTGTTTTAAATAATGTCGCACAAATTATCTCTTATGTTGTTTTGATTCTTATTTCTGGAATCTATGTTTTAAGAAGAAAAAGTATTACTTATTTGATAATTTGGATTGTTTCAGTTACTTTAATAGTTGTGTACTTTTTCATATAGGAGATAAAAATTTGGACAAGAAGAAAGAATGGCTTAAAGCTATAAATTATGGAAAATATCTCGCATTTATATTGGCGACAGTGTTGGTTGTCATTTTTCAATTCACGGCCAATAGTGTTTTAGTTAAGTTGGCTCTTGTCGCATACGTTGCAGCTTTCTCAATGACTTTTACTGCACTTGTTATACATGCTTGTGAAATTTACAATGCAGGAAAAGAAGTGAAAAAGGAAAATGCAACACCCGCAAAACCAGAGCAATTTGACCAAGGTACTGTGATTGTAGAGCAGGGTGAATTGAAAGGAGAGATGGCTGAAGTTGTCAATGTTAAGCATGAACAAATTTGGACAGTTGTTGGCGCAGTTGCTTCAGGTCTCTTTGCAATTTTTACGTTTGTTGTTTTAGTTCTTTTATAAATGGTTTTTGCTTATTTGCAAAAACTATTTTTTTGTTGATTTGTGAACTACATTGCAGAATAAATCAAGCGAAATAATGTAATAAAAAGCACAATCACTTGACAAACTACCGTGTTGTGGTCTAAACTATAATTTGAATTTGGGCTTGAAAAATTTTGGCCTGAAAATAAGGAGAAATTATGAAATATACTATTGGCGAAAAGAAAGATGGACAAGTTGCGGTTCAATTTACACTTGACGCAAAAGAGTGGGAAGCTGAAGTTGAAAAAGCTTACCAAAAACATAAAGGGGAATATAAGAAAGAGGGGTTCAGACAAGGCCATGTACCAAGAAAAGTACTTGAGCAAACTTATGGCGAATTTATGTTCTATGAAGACGCTTTTAACGACTCTTTCCCAGAATATTATACAAAAATGCTGAAAAAGGAAAAGGAAATTTTCCCAGTTGACTATCCTGCAATAAGTCTTGATAAAATGGATAAAGATGGCGTACAGTTCACAGCAACTGTAACTCTTCTTCCAGAGGTTGAACTTGGACAGTATTCAGGTATTGAAGTTAAAGTTAAAAAAGCAACTGCAACTGAAGAGGAAGTTAATGCAGAGCTTGACAAACTTAAAGAAAAGCAAGTAAAATTTGTTGATGTAACTGACAGAGCTGCAAAGATTGGTGACCTTACCAATATTGATTTTTCTGGATTTGTTGATGGAAAACAATTTGATGGTGGCACTGCAAAAGACTTTGAGCTTGAACTTGGCAGTCATCAATTTATTGATGGATTTGAGGATCAAGTTGCAGGCATGAAAATTGGGGAAGAAAAAGATGTTAATGTTACTTTCCCAGAGCATTATCAATCAAAAGATTTGGAAGGAAAACCAGCAGTATTTAAAGTAAAACTTCTTGAAATAAGAGAAAAAGTTTATCCAGAACTTAATGATGAATTTGCTTCATCAGTAAGTGAGTTTGAAACTTTGGCAGACCTTAAAAAAGACTTAAAGCATCATATTGAGGAGCATAAGCAAGAGCATGCTTTGCAAGATGCAGAAAACGAGCTTGTTGCAAAGATTGTTAAAAACGCAAAGCTGGAAGTTCCTGCCGCTATGGTTCAAAGTCAAATTGATCGTGAGCTTGACGATATGGCACATCAAGTTGCTGGCTATGGCATAACAATTGAAAACTACCTTAAAATGATGGGTACAACAGTAGAGCAGTTCAGAAAATCTCGCGAAGCAAAGGCTGAAGAAAATGTTAAAACATCTTTAGTTATGGAAGAGATCATAAAGAAAGAAAATATCAAAGTTACAGATAAAGATGTTAAAGATAAGCTTGCACTTATTGCAGAGCATACTAAACGCAACATCACAGATCTTGAAAGAGAAATGAAAGATGGACAAGAACAAATGCTTAAAAACACTATTCTTAGCGAAAAGGTTATAAACAGACTTAAAGAGCTTAATAATATAAAATAGTAAAGTGAGGAAAAAACAATGGACATGAAAGACATGCTTATTCCTATGGTTGTGGAACAGACTAACCGTGGCGAAAGATCATATGACATCTATTCAAGACTTTTGGAAGACAGAATTATCTTCATCACGGGTGAAATTACTGACGAAACTGCAAATTTGGCAGTTGCACAACTTATTTATCTTGAAGGCAAAGACGCCACTAAAGATATTATGGTCTATATCAATAGCCCTGGTGGCAGTGTAACTGCCGGTATGGCAATTTATGACACTATGCAATATATCAAGTGTGATGTTTCAACCATCTGTATTGGTATGGCAGCATCTATGGGTGCGTTCTTGCTTTCAGCTGGTACAAAAGGCAAAAGATATGCCTTGGCCAACAGTGAAATTATGATTCATCAACCTCTTGGAGGATTCCAAGGTCAAGCAAGTGATATCGCTATTCATGCAGATAATATATTGAAGACTAAAAAGAAACTCAACAGGATTTTGGCTGAAAATACTGGTAAACCTATTGAGGAGATTGAAAAAGACACTGACCGAGACAATTTTATGTCAGCTAAAGAGGCGCTTGCCTATGGTTTGGTGGATAAGATTTTTGATAAAAGAAAATAATAAAAAATAAGGAGATCAAATGGCAGAGGATAATTCAAACAACCACGAGGAAAATAAACCTGCAGAAAGATGTTCGTTCTGTGGCAGACCAAAAAATATGGTCAGATCTTTTGTTGTCAATCCTGATGGTAAAACTATCATTTGTGATGACTGCATAAAGATTTGTAAAGAAGTTATTGACCAACAGGTAAGAAAACAGAAAAATCAGACCAAGCTTGAACTTCCAAAGCCACTTAAGATTAAGGCAGAGCTTGACAAATATATTATTGGTCAAGACAAGGCTAAAGAGGTTTTGGCCGTGTCTGTCTATAATCACTATAAAAGAATCAATTACCTTATTGATCAGAAAAACAAGAAAAAAGATGATGGCATTAACATTGAAGAAGTAGAGCTTGAAAAAAGCAACGTATTGATGCTTGGTCCAACGGGAAGTGGTAAGACACTTATGGCAAGAACTCTTGCCAAAATTCTCAACGTTCCATTTGCAACAGCAGATGCGACAACGCTTACTGAAGCGGGCTATGTTGGTGATGATGTTGAAAATATCTTGCTGAAACTTATTCAGAATGCAGATTTTGATATCGAAAGGGCATCAAGAGGAATTGTCTATATTGACGAAATAGATAAAATTGCAAAGAAAAGCGAAAATGTCTCAATCACAAGAGATGTTTCGGGTGAGGGTGTGCAACAATCACTTCTTAAAATTTTGGAAGGAACGATTGCGTCAGTTCCGCCACAAGGTGGAAGAAAACATCCAAATCAAGAGTGTATACAAATTGATACAACAAATATTCTGTTTATCTGTGGTGGTGCGTTCGTTGGGATTGAAGATATCATAAGCAAACGTTTAAGTCCAACAGGACTTGGCTTTGGCGGAGATATAAAGGTTGTTAAAGACGGTGACCTTAAGGCAGAACTCTTGGCAGAGGTGAAACCTGATGACCTTGTAAAGTTTGGACTTATTCCTGAATTTATTGGGCGTATTCCAATCACGGTTTCTCTTCATGAGCTTAATGAAGATGCACTAGGAATGATTTTGACAGAGCCAAGAAATGCTCTTATCAAACAATACAAAAAGATGTTCAGTCTTGATGGTGTAGAGCTTGACTTTACAAAGCGTGCAATCACCAGCTTTGCCAAAAAAGCAATCAAACTTAAAACTGGTGCAAGAGGATTGAGGACTATTTTGGAAGATGCAATGCTTCCACTTATGTATGAAGTTCCAAGTGATGAGACTATTGGTAAAATTGTTGTTGACACAAAAGAAAACAATGCCGAGGAAGTCGAAGCAATCTATATTCACAAAGTCAAAGCAACTGATGTTGGCGGCGGAAATCAAGTGGCAGTATAAAAACATATAAAGGGCAGTAAATGACTGCTCTTTTTTGATGTGTAAAAAATATTGTCTTTTTCTTGCAAAAGTGTAAGTATTTATGGTAACATTAAATAGTAAAGGAAAATAAAATGATCATAAAAAATGCAAGGTTTTTGAAAAGCGAATCGGGAGTGACTAAAAATTACTCTGGTTTTGGTGTGCCTGAAATTGCAATAGTTGGGCGCAGTAATGTTGGCAAATCATCTTTCATTAACTGTCTTGCAAATAATCATAAACTTGCAAAGACTTCTTCAACTCCAGGAAGAACAAGGCTTGTGAACTATTTTATGTTTAATGAAAATTTTGTGATTGTGGATCTTCCAGGATACGGCTATGCAAAGGCAAGTAAAGAAGAACAGAAGACTTGGGAAAATATGATAACAAGCTATTTTGCGGAAACTGACAATCTTGTTGGAATTATTATGCTTGTGGATATTCGTCACACGCCAACTGAAAATGACAAGCAGATGCTTGAATATCTTTATACATATAATATTCCGATTGTGGTTTGTGCAACTAAACAGGATAAAATCAAAAAGAGCGAGATGTCTGCAAGAACTATGGATATTGCAGGTACACTTAAGCTTGCAAAGGAAAGTATCATCTTAACCAGCAGTGAAACAAGATATGGAAAGGATAAAGTTATTGATAAGATCTATCAGCTTATTGAGAACTCTAAGGGAGGGCAAAACTTATGAAAATTTTTGCAATAAGTGATTTGCACCTCAGCCTTATGGTGGAAAAGCCAATGGATATCTTTGGAGGAAATTGGGAGAATTATACTGACAAAATCAAATCAAATTGGGAAAAACTGGTGGGCAAAGATGATCTTGTTTTGATTGCTGGCGACATAAGCTGGGCGATGAAGATGGAGGAGACAAAGAAAGATTTTGAATTTATCAACTCTTTGCCTGGTAAGAAAGTGATAATTCGTGGTAATCACGAGTATTGGTGGCACTCAATATCAAAAGTGCGTGCTATTTTGCCTGAAAGTATCACTGCACTTCAAAATGACTGCGTGAGATTTGGTGACACATTGATTACTGGTACGCGTGGTTGGGATGTGCCAGTTGGAAACCTTGAAAACAATTTTTCTGAAGATGACAGAAGAATTTATGAAAGGGAAGGGGTACGCTTACGTCTTGCCCTTGAAGATATGCAAAAGCAAAGGAAAGAGGGTGACAAAGTTGTTT